>NZ_CAWUOL010000004.1:0-128145 GCF_963923915.1 Nodularia chucula CCY0103
TGGTTTGCTAATTGCTGCTACTGTACCTCATAACAGCCGGAAACGCTGTATGTGCAAATGGTAATTTATAATCACTAGCATCCTCAATACTCATATCATTAAAATCAATAATCCATCTTTCAGGCTTTCCATGAGGATTTTTAGCTAAATTCGCACCCATTGAAAAAAGTTTTAGCACTTCTTTATTCTTTGAATCAGCTTTTATCCAGTCATTTACCTGCTGTTCCGTCACTATAAAACCTTCACCTACAGGAATCACGCCCTGAAAACCTTTATTGAGGTTTGCTTTTAATCGCACAGCCTGAGAAACATCAACACTAGATTTTAGTGCAGAATTAATTTGTGCAACTATCTGATTATCTAAAAAGTATTCTTTCGGTTTATCCTTACACCAATTCACAATACTTACATGAACCTTAGCTTCACCAGACCAAGGTTGTGTAGAAATAGCTTCATGAATATAACCATCATTTTGAGTAATATAGTCTAAAGTTGCAACTCTGCTTTTACCTTGACTGATTGAGTTAGTCGCAACTAAACCTACCCTACCTTTTTCATCAATATGTTCGTGGGCTAATCGAAACCAATAAGCACAAAAATCTATAGAATCTTTAACACCAGGAAAATGTTGAAAAACTTTATCTATATATTCATCACCTAAAGCGATTCTAATATGTTTGCCACCTAAAAATGGCGGATTACCAATAATTGCATTAGCCTTTGGCCATTCACTAAATAACGCATCCTGACAAACAATATTCTGATCCAAAGAATCCAAAGGTAACGCCGGCTCAGTTAATTGTAAATTATCAATCGCAATCTTTCGCGCAATCATCAAAGTTACCCGCGCCAATTCCACCGCAAACGGATTCGTATCCATTCCATAAAATTGCAGAGGAGTCACCAAACCCATCAGCATTTGTTTATCTTTTGATTTTCGACGCAGTTGTAACTTCTTTAATAGATCATTTTCAATTCTTTTCAGTTCCTGATAAGCTATATAGAGAAAATTACCAGAACCACAAGCCGGGTCAAGTACGCGATAACTTTGTAATTCTAATTGTAGTTGAGAGAGTTCTTTAATTGAGCCAGCCGCATCAATTCTATCTTCCCAATAACGGCTAATTGTGGGACGAACAATTTTCATAATGTCCGCTTCTGAGGTGTAATGAATACACTTAGCGTGACGCTCTTTTTTATCTACCGTCCCTTCAAACAAATTCCCAAAAATAGCCGGACGTACCTGACTCCAATTCTCCTTAGCTGATACATCCAAAAAATTTAATTCTTCCCTTGTCAACTCAATCGCTTGAATGTGAGAAAATAACCCACCATTGAAATAATCTACACCTTGATAACGTCCGGCTGGCGTTTTTCCTTGCAGATTCATTTCCCGAAATAAACCACCTAAAATATCATAAGAACTCGCCCCAGCCATGCAATCCTGAACACAGGAAATAAACATATCACGGGGTAAAAGTTGCCTATCTTCAGCAAACATCGCCAGCACGCATTGCAAAATAAAGCGCTGCGCTGTCAACTTCTCAATTCCCCGCTTTTCCAGTTCCAGCAGCAACTCACCCATGCGACGCGCCGCCCGTTCTGTCACTTCCACCTGGTTATTACTGAAAATAGGAGTTTTTATTCCCCAACTCCATAAATGCAAATGCTCCCGCCCTTTCTGGCAGTTGCTCCAGGGATATTTTATCTACAGGTGTGTCTAGCTGAATATCAAAGTCAAAAATCCAAAACTCATCAAAATTGCACAGCAAAACATAACGAGGACGGTCTGGTACTAACCGCGTCCAATAGTCAAAAGCCTGGGAATAATGCTTACTCAAATCCTCCCCGCGCTTTTTCATCTCAATCAAAACGCGGGGTTTCCAAACCAAATCAGCAAAACCCGTTTTACCCGTCTTGCTGCTCTTTTTTATCGCTTCCTCATAACTCGCCCCAGCTTCCAGCGCTCCTTCATGCCCAAAAGCCCGAAAAAAGCGGTCTAAAAAGGTTTGCGCTTCCTTCCTTTCCTGTCCCTTGATGTGCTGCTGGCAAAAACTCACAAACTTATTCAGACTTTCAGGTGTCGCTGCTGCCATGTTGAATTGGGAATTGCCCTAAGTACCTTTAGCAATACCCATGTTATATATTAATCAAGACTAATGGGGAAAAATATTTTAATTACGAACTACGAATTACTCCCAGTCCTGACGAGTATCACAAAGAAAATTCTCTGCAATCACATCATCAAATAAATATAGACAACGCTCTGGAAAAGTGCGTAACGGTAAGTTAGTCTCTCTGAGTGCTAAATCAACTCCTGCTTCAAAACCATCTAACAAGGCTGCTTCTATGCGAGACTTTAAGCTGGGGTTCTGTCGCAGATGCCGATGGATGGCGCGACGCTGTTCTCGAATTGTTAAAAACCAACTCCGAGAGCGTTCTTCTGGTTGATACTCCCACTTCAACAGATGACCGATTAACACACTCAAACGACTGACTAATTCCCGATACTCCTGTCGTCCCAAAGCTTGAATTTCCTCTCGCAGATTTTGCCAGTCTAATTCTAGGACTAGCTTCTGCTCCAAAGCTTTAGCCTGCTGCTGTGTCCATCCGTAGAAGTCTTGGTCATACAAACAAGGTTCATCCATATCCATAAAGTTGAATTTTAGCAATTCAAAAATACTAACAATTGCTCATATTCTCTTCTGGCTACTCGGCTGCAAATTAACTAGCCTTCGCCTCATCCTCGGATGTTTCAGCCACAGTTGCTAATCTATCCGCCGCAGCGCGCACAATCTCAGCCACTTGACTGAGAGGCATATACTTGATTTGTCTCAAAATCAAATTTAAATCAGAAATTTCTTGGATTGGCTCGCCATTTAAGCAGGTGATTAACTCTTGTAGCGTATAGCCTGCTCTGGCTGCTATCTTCACCAAATAGTCGGTATCTGGCACATTGGCACCTTTTTCCCACAACTGAACAGCAGTAGCAGAAACTCCTAACAGTTTGCCAAAGGCTCGTTGACTCATGGAACCACGAGCTAATTTGATGATTTCTACCAGTTTTTCTTTGCTTTCAATCTTCACTGCTTATATAGCTAGCCAACTGTGTTTACAAGTTTAGTAAGCAATTATTAAAAACTTACTTTTATGTTGACAAGATTTCTTGTTGCTGGTATCTTAAGATAATTACAAGGTATCAATTCTAATTTTAACCTAAAAATAAGTACGCAACTGGACTTTTCAGCGTTGCTGCCAATCAAATCAAGGGTGCATCATGTTCCGCCGTCTACCTAAAGTTCAAAAATATCGCCGTCAAGGTCGAAACCTCATTGCCTCTAATAAGATTAAACCAGATCAATGGGACATTTCAGACGCAGAAGTTGAAGAAGCTCTGAAAGTTAAAGGCTACCAAGTTAAGAAAATTAAAAAAATTCGCTGTCTCAAGCATCAGGTGTGTATTTCCTACTGGGATGCAAAAGATAACGTGTGCAGTAGCTTTTTCAGCTATCGAATTTTTGCGCGTTGGCAAACAGAGGTTGAAAAGTTAATTGATTGCTGTAACACTCTTCTGGAATGGAAGAGGTTAAATCACATCATGCAGTACGAATTTAGATATTATGATTATCTGCATGAAATGGAAAAGGTACTAAGTATAGCATTAGAAAACCGCCTGTGTGTACTAAATGCGACAAAACAAGTAGCGGTTTTCTATGATGTTGAAGATGTTGAACAAGAAAATTTAGTTAGAAGTAGAAGTTGCTAATTCTGCTAGACGTTCCTGCTGGTCTTGAGAAATACAAGATTGAATCACCGTCTCTAAGTCGCCTTCTAAGACAGGATTAAGAGAGTAATTCTGTCCTAGTCGGTGGTCGGTAACGCGGTTGTCTTTATAGTTGTAAGTCCGGATTTTTTCTGATCGTGATCCTGTACCAACTTGCGATCGCCTCATCGAAGTGACAGCATCTTGTTGTTCGCTTAATTTGATTTCGTACAGTTTCGCCCGCAGAATTTGCATCGCCCGTTCTTTGTTCTGTAACTGGCTACGTTCTTCTGTACAGAAAATGCGGATACCAGTGGGTTTGTGGAACAAGTCAGCAGCCGTTTCCACTTTGTTGACGTTTTGTCCACCAGCACCACCAGAACGAGCTGTACTCATTTCAATATCCTTGGGGTCAATGTGAATTTCCACATCGTCCACTTCTGGCATAATTGCGACTGTAGCTGTGGATGTATGAACTCTTCCCCCGGCTTCCGTTGCTGGTACACGCTGTACCCGATGTACTCCGGCTTCAAATTTCAACTGGCTATATACACTGTCACCTTGAATTTCCAGGATTACTTCTTTAAATCCACCCATTTCACCGGTTGACTCACTTACTAGCTTGACTTTCCAATGCTGAAGTTCAGCATAGCGAGAGTACATCCGCAGTAAATCTCCAGCCCAAATACTCGCTTCATCACCGCCAGTCCCAGCGCGAATTTCCAACATGATGTTTTTATCATCATTGGGATCACGAGGTAACAGCAACACCTTTAAACGAGCTTCTAAATTTTCTAGTTTTTCTTCTAATTCAGCAACTTCCAAAGCTGCCATTTCGTGCAACTCTGGATCAGCGTTAGCTTCTTTGTATACCTGACGCGCCCCTGCTAATTCCTCTGTAGCAATCTTCCAAGTTTCGTAGGTATTAACTACCTCTTCCAAAGATGAGCGAGACTTGGCGATTTTTTGATACTCATCAGGATTGCTAGCAGTATCAGGATCAGCAAGACGACGAGTTAATTCATGAAAGGTTTGTTCAACAGATTTGAGTTTATCTAGTAAGTATGATTCAGCCATGACGAATGCGATCGCTCCTTAAAAATAACAACTTGGCTCGCCCAAAAATGACAATCGACCCAGCAGGTGCAGGGTCGTCGTTAACAGCAGAGCCAAACCGCTACTTCTCTTGAGTTTCTTCGGCTTGAGTGCTGCTCATACCATATTTACGCAAGAAGCGTTCAACTCGACCCTCAGTGTCAATTAGCTTCTGAGTACCAGTATAAAAGGGGTGGTTTCCAGACCAAACATCTACGTGTAATTCTGGCTTAGTAGAGCCAATGGTCATAACAACTTGACCGTTACAGTAAACTTTAGCTTCTGGATACCATTGGGGATGAATATCGGGTTTAGCCATGATTTTCGTCGTGAATCTATATCAATGATAACTTTTTGGATGGATTGGGGAGTTTCAGATTTTGGATGAGACTGCTATCTAAAATCCAAAACCCAAAATTGATAGCCCAATATCCTTAACGTTTGGAGTATTGAGGAGCTTTGCGGGCTTTGTGCAAACCATATTTTTTCCGTTCTTTGGCACGAGGATCACGGGTTAAGTAGCCCTCGGTTTTCAAAGGTGGACGGTTATCTGGGTCGAGTTGACACAGGGCGCGAGCTACTCCTAAACGGATAGAATCAGCTTGTCCTGTCAAGCCGCCGCCTTCTGCTTTGACTAAAATGTCATATTCGTTTTCTAGTCCCAGAGTTTCTAGAGGGTTTCTAATAACTCCCAGGTAATTGGCATTGAATTGAAAATACAATTCTCCATCTTTCCCATTGACAGTCAATTTACCTTCACCGGGAACCAATCTTACCCTTGCGACTGCGGACTTGCGACGACCAGTACCCCAGTACACGGCGCGACCGCTATTGCTTTCTGCTACTACCATTAATTTTCTGCTCCTGGAATTGTATTAATGTTTAGTTCTTTCGGTTTTTGGGCTTCATGGGGATGAGTCGGCCCTGCATAAACTTTGAGTTTGGTAAATAACTGCTTACCCAGACTATTTTTAGGTAGCATTCCTTTGACGGCGTGTTCTAATATCCGTTCTGGTAGGCGCTGTTGTAGTTTGGCAAAGGTTTCTGTCTTCATTCCACCGGGACGGCCAGAATGGCGACGGTAAAGTTTTTGACTACGTTTTTTACCTGTAACTGCCACCTTTTCGGCATTGATGACAATTACAAAGTCACCTGTGTCCATGTGGGGGGTAAATTCAGCTTTCTTTTTGCCTCTGAGAATCATGGCGATTTCAGTAGCCAAGCGGCCAAGGCGTTTATCTGTAGCATCTACTACGTACCACTCACGCTCAAGAGTTGCTTGAGGAGGTAGGTATGTTTTTGTTGTCATGAGAGTTTTGTTTTACAAGGGTGGTGTGTAATTGAGATCAAGGTTATCTAGTGGAGGATATTCCTCTGGAGTTTGTGTGGGAAAGACCAATTTCGGTAGGGTTTCGTACCAAATCTCTGGAGTAAAGGGAAAATCTGGATAGCCTACTCTTAATAAACACAAACCCTGGGGAGGGGCGGCGTGTTTGACTTTTTCCCGATGTTCTAATTGCCAGAGTTCTGTAAAACTAGTAAGTGTCAGCTTACCGGAGCCGACTTGTGCCAGCATCCCTACTAATAGTCTTACCATCCCATACAAAAATCCATTTGCTTGAATTTCAATATGAAGAAACGGCCCACTACGATGACATTCTGCTGCTTGCACCTCTACCCAAGAATGCGATCGCTTGGAACCTGCACGGTGAAATGCTGCCAAATGATGCTTTCCCATTAATGGTTGGAGAGCCGCTTGGATTAGGCATTCATCCAGGGGTGCATAATAATAATGCCAACTGAAGGGTTGAACGAACAAGTTCGGTCTAGCTTCAGTGTATATCGTGTAGCGGTATCGGCGATAGGCCGCACTAAAACGGGCGTGCCAATGATCATCAACACTAGCTGAAGCTCTGACTAGGATATCTGGAGGCAAATAGCTGTTAAGAATTGATGCCCACTTGTGGGGTGGGATGAATCCTGTAGCTTCAAAGTGTGCTACTTGAGCAGCTGCATGAACTCCAGAATCAGTTCTGCCAGCACCATGTAGAGTGACATGATAACCGAGAACGGTAGCGATCGCCGTCTCAACTTCTTCTTGAACCGTGCGATGCTGCTTTTGTCTTTGCCAGCCGCGAAAATGAGTCCCCAAGTATTGTATTACCAGGGCGACTCGATGAGTTTCGGTAGGCTGGGGACTTTCTAACATACGGATTTTGTCTGTTGGTAATTGTCATTGCCATCAACTAATGATCAATGACTAATGACCTAAACTAGTTCGATGATTGCCATTTTCGCCTGATCTCCCCGACGGGGAACAGTATGCAAAATGCGGGTATAACCGCCATTCCGATTACCATACCGAGTGGGAGCTTGCTCAAATAAGGCGTGAACTAATTGCTTATCATAGATATAACCCAGAGCTTCCCGACGAGCTGCTAAAGAGCCGTTTTTAGCTAAGGTAATCATTTTATCCACTTCACTGCGGACAACTTTAGCTCTAATTAAAGTTGTAGTGATCCGACCATGACGGATGATCTCTGTGGTCAACGCTCGTAACAGAGCGCGACGTTGGTCAGCTGGTTTACTGAGTTTTTTAACTCGACAACGGTGACGCATAATAAGTAAAAGTTTGTTGCTCTATGTGTGTTTAGTGCCTCTTTCTTGGGGCAGAGTAATACCTAAGCGGCGCTGTAAGGCTTCGACAACCTCTTCTGCTGACTTCTGACCAAAGTTTTTAATTTCTAACAAGTCTTCTTGAGTGAAATCTAATAAATCGGCTACAGAGTTAACTTGTGCGCGTTTGAGACAGTTATAAGCCCGGACAGAAAGTTGTAACTCTTCAATCGGAATTTGGGCGGTGGGATCGTCTGGGACTTCCGCGCCTGTTTCCGTTGGTTCCAGTGAAATATCTTTCAATGGATTGAATAGCTCTACCAGGATACCAGCTGCTGATGATAGAGCTTCTTGGGGGGAAATACTCCCATTTGTCCAAACTTCTAACAGCAGTCTGTCTTTGGTAATTGAGGTTTCCCCACGAGCTTCTTCCACACTGTAGTTAACTTTTCTGACAGGCATAAATACCGAGTCAATTTGCAGAAAGTCCAAGGAAGTAGCTTCTTCCCGGCCTCTCTCTACTGTGCGATAACCTTTGCCTTTCTCAATCCGAAATTCCATTTCCAGCTTGCCACCCTCAGCTAGGGTAGCAACATACTGGGTTTGGTCTATAACTTCTACTTCACTGGGTAAATCGAAATGAGCCACAGTAACTGTTGCTGGTCCATTCACAAGTAATCTCCCAATCTGGGGTTGAGAAGAGTGGCTTCTGAGGATGACTTCCTTCATTTTCATGAGGATTTCCAACACGTCTTCTCGCACACCCGGAACTGTAGCAAACTCGTGACTGACACCAGCAATTCTCACTGCTGTAACGGCTGTTCCCTCTAGATTCGACAGTAAAACCCGCCGCAGCGCGTTGCCAACTGTTGTTCCTTGACCACGCTCTAGAGGCTCCAGCACAAATTTACTATAATGGCTCCGACTTTCCTCAGTATTAGACTCTACACATTCAATTTGAAACTGCGCCACGGATTAGCCTCCCTTCTTTAAGGTGCTGCTAGCAGGCAAATCAATTGCCTCCCCAATTTACTTTTTTTCCCTAGTTTTCACTAGGTAGATTTAACTGCTTTTTATAGCAGTCTGGTTTGATCACCCTTTTCAGGAGAAATCATTATTTATTTGGATTTTTTCTGAAGTTTAGCAGCCCTCCCTACTGGAAGAGCTGACGTGCTTCTCTTTGCTCAAGCCATGAGCAATAGTGTGTATACCCAGCTAATCAACAGGTTGTGTTTAAACTCGGCGGCGTTTGGGTGGACGGCAACCATTGTGAGGAATCGGGGTGATGTCCCGAATCAATGTAATTTCCAGACCTGCTCCTTGAATTGCCCGAATTGCGGTTTCTCTACCTGCTCCGGGGCCACTTACCATGACTTCAATTTGGCGCATCCCTTGATCCATTGCCCGACGAGCTGCACTTTCAGCTGCGGTTTGTGCTGCAAAGGGAGTTCCCTTTTTGGCTCCCTTAAAACCACTAGAGCCAGCGCTAGCCCAGGAGATCACATCGCCATTTTGGTCGGTAATGGTGACAATGCTATTGTTGAAAGTAGACTGGATGTAGGCCATACCGTTCGGTACGTTGCGCTTCTGCTTTTTGCTCCCGCCTTTTTTAGTTGGTTGTCTTGCCATATTTCTTTAGTTAATCTCAGGTAAAACTTGCTGGTCAGAGCAAGTGTTGATAGTTTATTTGCCTGGAGCTTTCTTCTTACCAGCCACTGTCTGCCTTCTCCCGCGACGGGTTCTAGCATTGGTGCGAGTTCTTTGACCTCTAACTGGTAAGCCCATGCGATGACGACGACCTCGGTAGCAGCCGATATCAACCAAGCGTTTGATACTCATGGCTTCTAAACGCCGTAAGTCACCTTCAACTTGATAGTTGGCTTCGATTTCGCCCCTTAAGGCTGCTACGTCAGCATCACTTAAGTCTTTAACGCGGGTATCTGGGTTTACACCTGTAGCGGCTAAAATTTCCAGAGACCTTGTTAAGCCAATTCCGTAAATATAAGTCAGACCAATTTCAACGCGCTTATCGCGTGGTAGGTCTACTCCGGAAATACGTGCCACAATTAATTTCTCCCTATGGTTATCGCAGTTACTATGACAAAGGCAAGTAATTATGCCTTTGTAGCCTTTAATGGTGGTTAATCTGTGTTTTCACTCTTTGATGTGTGAGAGTGTTAGCCTTGACGTTGTTTGTGTTTGGGATTTACGCAAATCACCATAACGCGACCGCGACGGCGGATCACGTTACATTTTTCACACATTTTCTTAACTGAGGCTCGAACTTTCATGCCTTTTCTAATTGACTCCAAATAGTAAATTATAGCATTTTTAGGGAAATTAATTCAGTTAAATTTTGGGTAGAACCCAAAAAAATGGTTTTATGGTAAGATTTCGGGATATAACTATTTTTTCCGCAGTCTATAGGTGATTCTGCCTTTGGAAAGGTCGTAGGGAGTTAACTCAACTTTGACGCGATCGCCAGGTAAAATCTTGATGTAATTACGGCGAATCTTACCAGAAATGTGTGCCAAGACATTAAATCCGTTGTCCAAATCAACGCGAAACATCGCATTGGGCAAGGATTCAGTGACAGTGCCTTCCATTTCGATCAAATCTTGCTTAGACAATTTGTTTTTTCCTCAATTCAACAATCTCCTATTTATCCAGTTGCAGGAATTTATCTGCAAAAGAACATATTTTGAAAAATATATCAACAGTTTATTAATATATCTTAGCTAAAAGTTGTTAACATCTGACCTTCATGGGGGAGAGACGCGATTAATCGCGTCTTTATTCAGGAGTTAATGGTGATTTTGACTCCCTCTACTTAGCTTATGAAGTAATAATGTGTCGTAAATCGTGAGTGACTTCTTCTTGGGAGCGATCGCCATTGACTGTCAGCAAGTTCTGGCGATCGCGGTAATAATCGATCAATGGTGCAGTATCAGAACGGTAAACTTCTAGACGATGACGAATTACCTCTTCGGTATCATCTTTGCGTCCTCTATCAAGCAAACGCGCTACTACAACATCATCTGGAGCATCCAGATTAATTGCTCTCTCGCCACCCTGATTAATTTCAGCCAGCAATTTTTCCAAAAAAACTGCTTGTGTGACTTTGCGAGGAAAACCATCCAGAATCCAACCAGATTTTACATCCGGTTGATTTAGGCGTTCTTCTACTAAGTCCTGTACTAACTGGTCCGGGACTAGATCTCCGCTATTGACATAACTTTGAGCCTTAATTCCCAAAGAAGTTTGGTCTTTCATGGCTTGCCTTAATATTTCACCTGTAGAAATATGAGGGATATTCAAGTTTTCAGCCAAAATTTGAGATTGAGTCCCTTTACCAGATCCAGGTGGCCCCAAGAAAATTAATCGAGTCACTGACACTATTGTTTCACCATTCCTTCATAACGCTGAGAGATCACATAAGTTTGGACTTGTTTAGCCGTATCAATTGCCACACCAACCAAGATTAGTAAAGAAGTAGCACCTAATCCTCTAAAGGTTGGTACTCCTAAAGCACTTTCTACAGCAGTGGGGATAATAGCCACAAATCCCAAAAATATCGCCCCTAAAAAGGTTAATCGATTAATGACCCGCTCAAGATACTCACTGGTAGCTTTTCCGGGACGAATACCAGGAATACTAGATCCCATTTTCTTCAGATTCTGCGCCATATCAACTGGGTTAACAGTCAACGAAGAGTAGAAGTAACTAAAGAAAACAATTGAGACTAAGTAAACAAGGGCGTAAACCCAAGCCCCAGAACCCCCAGGACTGAGATAAGTATTGACAATGTTCGCTATGTCAGTATTTTTAGTGAAATTGGCAATCAATAATGGCAAACTCAAAATTGCCGCCGCAAAAATAATCGGCATTACCCCCCCGGAATTGAGCCGCAAGGGTAAATAGCTCCGTTGTTCTGCCAATACTCTGCGACCTACTTGGCGACGAGCCGAAATAATTGGGATACGACGGATGCCTTCTTGAACAAAGACAATACCCACAATTGTTGCTAGGAAGACCAATATTAGAACTATGACCCGACCAACAATTTCTCTACCACCAACTTGTACTAAGTCAATGGTGTCGCCTAAAGCTTTAGGCAACGAAGCTACAATATTGACAAAAATCAACAATGATGCTCCATTACCAAGTCCTCTTTCGGTAATTAGTTCTGATGCCCACATGACAAACATAGAACCAGCAGTCAAAGCGATCGCAGTTTCCGCGACAAATGCTATACCTGGAGTTAAAGCAAATTGGTTGAGGAAGATTGCCGAAAAAGCCACACTTTGAATAGTCGCCCACACTACAGTTACGTAGCGTGTAATTTGGGAAATCTTCCGCCGACCCGCTTCACCTTCATTTTTCTGTAAATTTTCTAAAGATGGAATTGCCGCAGTCAGTAATTGGATAATAATGGACGCATTAATAAAGGGCAAAATCCCCAAGGCAAAAATTCCCAAAGTGGAAAGTCCGCGCCCGGAAAATATATCCAATAAACCAAAGACAGCATTATTACCTGCTATTGCTTCGGCGAATTTGGGTCTATCAAGGCCTGGTACTGGTAAAAAGATACCTAGACGAACCAAAATTAAAATACCGATGGTGACAAGCAGCCTACCTCTCAGTCCAGCTGCTTGCGCCATCTGCATAAAAGTTTCTTGAGCCGTTGGGGCTTTTTCTCGACTGATCATAGAATGCTACCTCTATAGTGAACCAGGTGATGGCAGCTATGAGAAATCGCAAGCGGGCTGTTCTGGCTCACTTATAAGACTTCGCAACTACCACCAGCTGCCTCAATTTTGCTACGCGCTTGTCCTGTAAAAGCTGCTGCTTGTACCTTTAAGGATACATTCAATTCACCGTTGCCCAAAATTTTCAATGGACCTTTAGCAGCAGTGAGGATTCCCGCCTCTCTCAGGGAGGTTAATGTGACTTCTGTATTAGCGGGAAGGGAAGCTAGTTTCTCTACATTAATCGTAGTGTAAATTTTCCGATTCACCACCGGAAAGCCCTTAAGCTTGGGTACTCGGCGGTACAAAGGTTGTTGACCACCTTCAAAACCAGGTCTGGTACCGCTACCAGAACGAGATTTTTGACCTCTCATACCTAGACCAGCACTAGCACCTTGACCAGCCGAAATACCTCTAGCTACTCGGCGGCGGCGTTTCTTTGAACCTTTTTGGGGTTTAACATCGTTGAGTCTCATGATGCAATTAGTAATTGTTTACACGTTCACTATTGAATGTTTACTGTTGACTGTTTACTAACAACCGTTAATGGCCAACCATTCTAAATGTAGAGTTTTTCAATAGGAATACCCCGATCTTCTGCCACTTCCGAAAGAGTACGTAGTGTAGATAAAGCATTCACTGCGGCTCTAGCATTGTTGAGTGGATTGTTGGAACCAAGTTGCTTGGCCAAAATGTTACGAACTCCTGCCAATTCCAGCACAGTCCGAACAGCACCACCAGCAATTACCCCAGTACCTGGTGAAGCCGGGCGCATCATGACTTTAGCACCGCCACCAACACCATCAATAGGATGGGGAATGGAGTTGGATTTAGTCATAGGAATATCGATCAGATGTTTTTTGCCATCGGCTACGCCTTTTTTAACGGCACCAATTACATCTGAGGCTTTACCTACTCCAACACCCACTTGACCACGTTCATTACCAACTACCACAATTGCTCGGAAGCTAAGTTTTTTACCTCCCTTAACAACTTTGCTCACGCGTCGGATTTGAATGACTCGCTCTTGCCAGGTAGTTTCTTCTTTTTTTGTGCGGTTCGCTTTACGACGACCAGTTGCCATAATCTAATGCTCTCTATTAGTCAGTTGTCTTTTGTCCTTTGTTCAGTTGTCTTTCGCCCTTAGCCAATGACTAATGACCAATGATTTACCGTGAGGATAGCTGCGCTTAAAGCGTAGAGTCTCTCGTAGCCGAGGAGAGTAGCCAAAGGGCTAATGACTAATGACTTTAGAAATCTAAACCAGCTTCACGAGCTGCATCAGCTAAGGCTTTGACACGACCATGATATAAGTTACCACCGCGATCGAAGACTACTTTGGTGATTCCTTTTTCTAACAATCGCACTGCTAAGAGTTTACCTACTTGAGCCGAGGCATCACAGGTAGCACCTTTAGCTAAGTTAGATTTCAATTCTGGTTCCACAGTGGAGGCTGCTACTAAAGTTTGATGATGTGTATCATCAATTACTTGGGCGTAAATATGTTCGTTGGAACGAAATACGGCTAAACGGGGACGTTCTGGAGAGCCTTTGACTTTACCGCGAACGCGCCGATGGCGGCGTTGTTTTGATTCTTTACGAGTAAGTTTCATTGTTACTTCTTACCACTCTTACCGGTCTTACCAGCTTTGCGTCTGACGGCTTCACCGGCATAACGTATACCTTTACCTTTGTAGGGTTCTGGGGGACGCACAGCGCGAATCTTCGCAGCTGTGTTACCTACGATTTCTTTGTCATAACCACTAACGATGACGTTAGTATTATTTTCTACAGCAAACTGAACCCCGTCTGGTGGAACAATATGCACTTGATGGCTGTAACCAATATTCAAAACTAGGTTACGACCTTGAAGTTGTGCGCGATAACCAACACCTTGAATTTCCAACCGACGTTGAAAGCCTTGGGATACGCCCTCAACCATGTTGGCGACCAAGGTACGGCTTAGACCGTGCATTTGCTTAGAGACACGGGTCTCATCACGACGGGTTACGTTTAATATTTCCCCTTCTTGGGAGACAATTACATTAGTAGACAAAGTTCTAGAAAGTTCTCCTTTAGGGCCTTTGACTAAAACTTTGCTCCCATCAATTGTCACTTCCACCTTGGCGGGAATAGTAATTGGTCGTTTACCAATACGAGACATGATTTTTTGTCCTTTATCTTCAGTCCTGATCGCTAAGGATTTACCATGAGCGTAGCCGTAAAGCACTGACGGGCATAGCTGCGCTTAGAGCGTAGCGTCTCGCAGAGAAGGGCTAATGACTACCAAACATAGCAAAGTACTTCGCCACCCAAGCTTTGACGACGGGCTTCCCGGTCTGTCATGATGCCACTGGATGTAGAAATAATGGCAATGCCGATACCACCTAGTACCCTTGGTAATTCTTTTCTGTTGGAATAAACGCGCAAGCCTGGTTTACTCACTCGCTTCAAAGCGGTGATTAAAGGCTGACGATTTCTACCCTTATATTTGAGGGAAATCACCAAATTACGCTTAATTCCTTCTCCTGCTTCTGCAACTTCAGCAACAAAGCCTTCCTCTTGTAGTACTTTGGCAATACTACGAGTCATTTTTGTGGCTGGCACTTGTGTAGTTTGATGCCTTGCCAGGTTGGCATTGCGGATGCGCGTCAGCATATCTGCAACTGTATCGTTAGCCGCCATCGTTCCCTCTTTAGATGAACTTATTGATCGCGAAAGGGCATTCCCATTTCTTTTAGTAAGGCACGACCCTCTTCGTCGTTTTTCGCTGTTGTGATGATGGAAATATCCATACCACGGATTTGATCGATACTGTCGTACTCGACTTCTGGAAAAATTAGCTGTTCTCTGACACCCAGAGTATAGTTACCTCGACCGTCAAAACTTTTAGGACTAATGCCACGAAAGTCTCTAATTCGGGGTAGTGATAAGCTAATTAGTCTGTCTAGAAAAGCGTACATCCGTTCGCTTCTGAGGGTTACCATAATACCAACTGGCATACCCTGACGAATTTTAAAGCCTGCGATCGCTTTTTTCGCCCGCGTCACTACTGGTTTTTGTCCAGTAATCAGCGCAATTTCATTTAAAGACGCTTCCAGCGACTTAGCATTTTGAGCTGCTTCGCCTAAACCTCGATTAATAGTAATTTTCACTAACTTCGGTACTTGATGAACGTTAGTGTACTCAAACTGATTAATCAGTTTAGGGACGATGGTCTCCTGGTATAAACTTTTGAGTCTGGTTGTCGCCATAGTTATTTGTCCTTATCCCTGGGCTTTGTCAGGGGAGCTTTTGCAATGCTGAGTATTGTGTGCCAAGTTCTTAGTTAATAAGCTAGAGTAGCACGTCTGCCGGTTGTTTCCTTAGTTATCGAGGATTTCACCGGTTTTTTTCAGCTTTCTCACTTTTTTCCCTTCTGCGGTGAAGGTGTAGCAAACACGACTAGTGACGTTTTGCTTGGTGGAGTAGAGCATCACGTTGGAACTATGGATAGGAAATTCCTGGGTGACTATCTGCCCTGATTCCCCTTCTTGCTGGGGTTTTACGTGTTTAGTCTTCATGTTGACACCTTTGACAACGATTTTACTCAGTTGGGGTAGTGCTTTGACTACTTCGCCAACTTTGCCTTTGTCTTTACCTGCAATTACTTGCACGGTGTCACCAGTTTTGACGTGCATCTTATGAAATACTTTGGGCTTTTCCTTGCGGTTTGCCATTACAGCACCTCCGGAGCCAGAGAAACAATTTTGGTGAAGCTCTTATCGCGTAATTCCCGCGCTACTGGGCCAAAAACCCGTGTACCTCTGGGATTACCGTCTTTGTTGATGATTACGGCGGCGTTATCATCAAAACGAATAGTCATGCCACTATCCCGGCGAATATTATGACGGGTACGGACAATTACTGCTTCGATTACATCAGATTTTTTGACAGCCATGTTAGGAATGGCATCTTTGACAACGGCGATAATTTTGTCGCCGATGAAACCATAACGTCTGTTGCCGCCACCTAAAACACGGATGCACATAATTTTTTTGGCACCGCTATTGTCTGCGACAGTAAGGTAAGTCTGGGGTTGAATCACAATTTATCTCCCTTTTGGAGTTCTTAATCATGTAACAAGGGTTACACTGTAGCCTTAGTATTCAAGATGTCTTTGACTTGCCAGCGTTTGGTTTTACTCAAAGGTCTAGTTTCTTGAATCCGCACGCGATCGCCAACTTTGCATTTGCTGTCTTCGTCGTGAACCTTATAACGCCGGGTTTGAACTACAATTTTGCCGTACTTAGGATGGGGAGCGCGGTTTTCTACAGCAACTACCACCGTTTTTTGCATTTTGTCGCTCACTACCAAGCCGACTCGTTCTTTGATTGCCATAAGCTCCTATTGTTGTTCTGTAGTCGATTGACTTGCTGCCCGTTTGCGCTCAGTCTCGACAGTCAGCAACTGGGCGAGGCGGTGTTTGGCGTGTCGGAACTGATGAGGTTTGTCTAATTGTCTCGTAGCTTTTTGTAAACGCAACGTAAACAATTGTTTTTTTACGGTGACTATTTCCTCAGCCAATTTATCGTCACTTAATTCTCTAGCTTCTGAAATCTTGGGAAGAGGCATAACCTACTCCTGCTCCTGTGGTTGAGAACGCACAATAAATTTAGTTTTAATTGGCAACTTGTTAGCAGCCAAACGCATAGCTTCACGAGCGATTTCTTCGGAAACGCCAGCGATTTCAAACATAATGCGTCCTGGCTTAACTACAGCCACCCAAAACTCTGGAGAACCTTTACCTGAACCCATCCGGGTTTCAGCCGGACGCATGGTTATAGGTTTATCTGGGAAAATCCGAATCCATATTTGGCCACCCCGGCGGATATAACGGGTCATTGCTCGACGAGAAGCCTCAATTTGCCGGGCAGTAATCCAAGATGGTTCTTGAGCTTGGAGGGCAAAATCACCAAAATCAATGTTGCAGCCACGGGTAGCTAGGCCTTGCATCCGTCCGCGCTGTTGTTTGCGGAATTTAGTTCTTCTAGGACTTAACATGACTAGGTACTAGGGATTAGGTACTGGGGATTATGGATCGGGTATTAGGGATCGGGTATTAGGAAAATTATTTTCCACTCACCAATCCCCAGCCTGACCCATTTATCCTTCATTAGATCGGTCTTCAAATTGCTGACGACGGCGTTGTTGCTGACGGCGACGAGGCTCGCGCTCCCTGGTGCTTGGAGGGGCTGGAGTTTCTTCCTGTCCGGGGATAATTTCTCCCTTGAACACCCATACTTTGATGCCGAGAATCCCGTAAATTGTTTTGGCTGTGCAGTAAGCGTAGTCAATATCAGCCCTTAAGGTATGTAGAGGTACTCTACCTTCACGAGTCCACTCTGTACGGGCGATTTCTGCACCGTTAAGCCGACCACTGACCTGAATTTTAATACCTTGGACACCAGCACGTTGAGCGCGCTGAATTGCTTGTCTTACTACCCGCCGAAAGGAAACCCGTCTCTCCAATTGTTGAGCAATATATTCGCCAATCAGGGAGGCATCAGCATCAACTTTTTGGACTTCGACTACGTTAATGCGAATTTGTCGATTGCTACCCAGGAGTTCTTGTAGTCCGAGACGCAGTGATTCAATTCCTTGTCCACCACGACCCACAACTACACCAGGTCTAGCTGTGCGTACTTCTAAGTCGATTTGGTCGGCTTTGCGCTCAATCCTGACTTCGGAAATGCCGGCGTTGTTCTGAGCAAGTCTACCCAGCTTTTGTTCTATGTATTTCCGAAGTTTGTGGTCTTCTTGTAAAAGTTCTGGATAGCGCTCAGGAACTGCAAACCAACGGGATTGATGCTCACGTGTGATACCCAGGCGAAAGCCAACTGGATGAATTTTCTGTCCCACAAATGCTTCCTCTAAAATTTCTTACTTTACGCAATTTTTCGTGTCTGACAATTATTTAGCCGCAGCATCAGCAGCTACAGCCACAGTGATATGACACGTCGGCTTGCGGATTTGGTAAGCTCGCCCCTGCGCCCTGGGTTGAAACCGTTTTAGGACTGGTCCTTGGTTGGCATAGGCCTGAGTAATCACCAGTTGTGTCCTGTCTAAACCAGCATTATGCTCGGCATTAGCGGCGGCACTTCTGAGAAGTTTCAATATTGGTTCACAGGCTCGATAGGGCATGAATTCCAATATGATTAGTGCTTCTCGGTAAGAACGCCCCCGAATTTGGTCGAGGACACGGCGCACTTTGTAGGGAGAGATGCGGATATAACGAGCGATCGCCTTAACTTCAGTAGTATCAATAGCCATAATTTTCTCCTTTAGTCATTAGTCATTGATCATTAGTCTTTAGCTGATGACTAATGACTAATAACTATCTCCCTGCTTTTTTATCACTCTTCCCATGACCTCTGTAGGTACGGGTGGGGGCAAACTCTCCCAGTTTATGGCCTACCATTTGCTCGTTCACAAAAACTGGAACGTGTTGTCGTCCATTGTGAACAGCTATAGTATGACCTATCATTAAGGGCAAAATTGTTGAGGCTCTCGACCAAGTTTTGATAACTTGTTTTTCGTTTTTAGCGTTCAGTTTTTCAATTTTACTGAGTAAGTGGTCGGCCACAAAGGGACCTTTTTTTAGAGAACGACCCATAATTCAATTTTGGATTTTGGATTTGAGATTTGGAATCTAAAATTTTAGAATTTCGGATTTTTATAAATCAGGTATCATATCAAGTTTCACAGAGTCTGGATACTCACAAATTAACCCAATGAAAAATCCAAAATTTAAAACCTAAAATTCTATGACTGACGACCACCACGTCCACGTTTAGAAGATTTGCGGCGGCGACGCACAATCAATTTGCTGCTAGCTTTCTTGGGTTTGCGTGTCTTCGCACCCAAAGTAGGTTTACCCCAAGGTGTTACAGGGCCAGGTCTACCAATAGGCGCTCTACCCTCACCACCACCATGTGGGTGATCCACCGGGTTCATGACACTACCTCTAACTTTAGGACGGCGACCCTTCCAACGATTCCGTCCGGCTTTACCTGCACTGAGGTTTCTCGCGTCGGTGTTGCCTACTTGTCCGATGGTGGCGTAGCATTCCCGCCGAATCATCCGTACTTCTCCCGAAGGTAATTTGAGGGTGACATAGTTACCTTCTTTGGCGATTACTTGAGCATTAGCACCAGCCGCCCGCACAATTTGACCACCCTTCCCAGGTGTCAGTTCTACGTTGTGGACGCTAGTACCCAAGGGTATATTCGAGAGTGGTAAAGCATTACCATCTTCAAAGGGAGAATCTGGTCCGGCAATAATTGTTGTACCTACTGCCAACTTATTGGGATGAAGGATGTACCGCTTTTCGCCGTCTTGATATAAAACCAGAGCGATGCGCGCATTCCGATTGGGATCGTATTCAACGGCTATAACTTCGGCGGGTATATTACGTTTATCCCGCTTAAAGTCAATAATCCGGTAAAGTTGTTTGTGTCCGCCACCCCGACGACGGCTAGTGATTCGCCCTTGGTTGTTACGACCTTTCGGGCGATGTACGTATTCTGTTAATGATTTTTCCGGCTTTGATTTGGTAATTTCGGCAAAGTCGGATACAGTAACTTGGCGCGTACTAGGGGTATAAGGGCGATAAGAACGAGTACCCATTTTATTTTATACCTCTGGGAATAGAACTTGTCTAATTTTTTCTTCGTCCCCAGGGGCTACAGTGACGATAGCTCGCTTGTATTGGGGCTTGTAACCAATAAATTTACCAACACGACGTTGTTTGCGTGGTGGATTCATGGTATTAATTTTGACTATCTTAACCTGAAATAGGTCTTCAATTGCCGCTTTAATTTGTGGCTTGCTAGCCTTGGGAGCCACTTCAAAAGTATATTTATTTTGCTCCATGAGGATGGTCGCTTTTTCAGTCACAATAGGGCGACGCACTAAGTCGGGAAGGTTACGGGGGTCAAACTTAGGCACTATAGACCTCCTGAATTTTTGCTAAAGCTGATGCTGTAACGACAATTTTGTCAGCGTGCAGCAAATCATAAACATTTAGTTGGTCGGCTGCAATTAATTTTAAATTTTCAATATTGCGGGCTGACAAATAAACGTTATCGGCAGATGAAATCTCTGGCAAAATTAACAATGCCTTATTTTCTGGGGCTGCTCCCCAACGCGCTAGTGCTGCTACCAAATCTTTGGTTTTAGGGCGAGATAGCTCGTTACCAAAATCTTGTACGATAATCAAATCGTCGGCGCGACTGACAAAGGCGGTTCGCAGTGCTAAACGCCGTTCTTTGCGGTTTAATTTGAGGTTATAGTCTCTAGGTTTTGGCCCAAAGATTACACCACCACCACGCCACAGTGGTGAACGAATAGACCCTGCACGAGCTCGACCAGTGCCTTTTTGCCGCCAAGGTTTGCGACCACCACCTCTGACTTCCGCACGGGTTTTTGTACTAGCTGTGCCTTGGCGAGAGTTGGTCATTTGTCTAACCAAGGCTCTATGTACAATATGAGATGCTGTTGATTCTTTGGCGACTCGTAGCTCGAAGGTGGTTTCGCCTACTTGTTCTCCTTGCCAATTTTTAACTACGCTTTCAACCATTTTTCTGTCCTTTTGTGTTTTTTGCCTTTTGTCTTTAGTTAATGACTAATGACTATTTACCAACTTTATTTGTAGGCAGAATATTCACTAAGGACCCCGGTTTTCCAGGAATGGCTCCTTTGATTAATACTAAGTTGCGTTCCGGGTCTACTCGTACCACGGTCAATTTGCGAATTGTGACGCGGGTTCCACCCAAACGCCCTGCCATGCGTTTACCGGGATAAACACGACCTGGGGTTGTACCAGCACCAATGGAACCCGGCGCTCTATGGTTTTTAGAACCGTGGGACATGGGACCGCGGCCAAAGTTGTTGCGCTTTTGGTTACCCGCAAAACCACGACCAATACTGGTGCCGACTACATCGACAATTTGACCTTCAGTAAACATATCCGCCTTAAGTTCTTGACCTAAAGCATAATCACTAGCGCTATCTGTACGATATTCGTTTAAATGACGCAAAGCTGGAGCAGATGATTTTGCCAAGTGACCCAGCAGAGGTCTATTCAGCGCCTTGGGTTTGACTTCGCCATAACCAACTTGGATGGCGCTGTAACCGTCGGTCTGTTTTGTTTTAACTTGTGTAACAGTGCATGGACCTGCTTGAACTACGGTGACAGGAATGGATACTCCTGCTTCGTCAAAGACTTGGGTCATGCCCAGTTTGGTGCCGAGAATACCTACAGACACAGTAACTGGTTCTCCTTATATACTTGCTGGTGTGGGAATCGGACTCTTGAGGACACTTTTACTTTTGTAATTAGTGTCGATTGAGGTTGGACGACCCTCGGAAACGTGAAGTAGATGGTTCTACTCCATATCTTTGAGGACACAATAAGCTGTGTCTTTACTGTTTGGTGAATCCGTTTACTTTCACTCACTTGGTCACCAGAACAGCCACGAGCTTTTTTCCCAAGGGAAAAAATCACTTTTGGAATCAGAGCAATGCTTTTTAGCTTTGCGCTTTGTGCAGTAATGCTTTCGTCCTAGCATTTACTTAGGCACTTTCTGGAGGCAGTGCTGTTGGTGGTTGTGCCATCATGCTGCTACTGCCTTGTTTTAGTGGGACTTAAGCGGTGTTTTACCACTCAGTATCCTTTAACTAAAGCTGATTTGACATACTTCCTCTTCCTAAAGGAGAGAGGATTGTTTAACGCTTCATTGGGTTGTGCTATCGAAATAGTCTTAACATCCCTCGGCGCTCTTGTCACTTAACCTAACATTTCAACCTTAAACTACCGTTTAGGATTTTGCTTGGTTTTTCCAGGCTACAGGAGTGAATGTAGTTAGGAGTGGTTTATGGGCTTTGTTTATTTACCCACTAACTCTTTAGTTAACCTTAGAGATTTTCTAGTTTACCAGTCTCTGCTCACTTTGAGCCAAGTTTATGCTTTTGGCAAGTCTACGACTGGCTCTTGATATGAAACTATCTCAAATCTTACACAGAAGTGATTAGCTAGATAATTCTTTTGTAGGTAACAATCCCACATCATAATCTATATATTGATTTTTGTCTAGAAATATTTCAGAAACTTTTTGCATGGAGATGATGAGTTGGGCTTTATTGCCGCAATACTTTAACCTAATCTTGTTTAAGGGTGAATAATAGAGATATCTAAGTGGGATAGGAAGAAGGAAAATATATGGCACTGATTACCACTGGCAATGCTTTTATCCGCGATCTGGAAAAATTTGGTTCCCTTGGTGTTTATGTACCTCTGGAAGGAGGTTTTGAGGGACGATACCGCCGCCGACTGCGGGCTAAGGGCTATGCCAATCTTCATATTACTGCTAGGGGACTGGGCGATGTAGCTGCCTATCTCACAGGAGTTCATGGTGTGAGACCACCTCATTTGGGTAAAAAAAGCACGGGTAGTGGTGCGGCAGTAGGTTATGTATATTACATACCACCGATTGTTACTTATAATCTGGAACAGCTACCACAAAAGTCTAAGGGTTTGGTGTTGTGGATTATTGAAGGGCAAATTCTGTCGGATCAGGAGGTTGAGTTTTTAACAACCTTGCCTAAATTGGAATCACGAGTAAAGGTAGTGGTTGAGAGAGGAGGCGATCGCGCCTTCCGTTGGCAACCTCTCCAAAATACTTACTCTGCTAGTTACGAAGCTGTGTAATTAACTGACTGGGCGATCGCTATTTCTGCAACTGAATCCAGGGGCGATCGCCCAATTTCCACACAACTACAGTTTAAAATCGGCATACTGTAAAGGGGAGATTTATTTACCATAACTCCCTACTTTCTCCGGCGTGAAGGTAATCAGAGCAAAATGAGACGTAAATCAACTGGTAGATCGGCTACTACTTCTAAATCTTCTGCTTCACAATCCTCTTTTTTCAACATTTCCACCATCGCTGTTTTGGCAGGGGTGCTGGTGTTGGGTATTGGAATTGGGGTTGCCTTCAGCTCCACAACCACTTTAACTTCATCAAATGTGGCTTCTCGTGAATTTATTGACAATAGAGCGCCAAACCCTGAGATTTGTGTGCAGAACGGCGCTAGTGCAATGGTTATGGATGCTCGACTGTTCGTAACTCTCAACCCCTTTAATGTCTATGTAGCCCAACCAAGTATGCGTCCTGGATGTGTTCTGCGCCAAAACAACTGGGCAGTTTTAGAACAACGTCGGCTTGTGTCATCCACCCAAGTCAGAGAATGTAGAAATCGCTTAAATACTTTTGGATTTACAGGTAGTTTGGATAGTGAAAACCCTGATATTAGATGTATTTATCAGAACCAAGCAGCGCAAAACTTCTTTACCTCGCAGCCAGGAGCAGTGACACAACCACAAGAAACAGATCGATTTTAGTTCAATAGTTCCTTCTTGGCAGAGGTTGACCAAACTCAATCACTGTTCCATTTGACACACTGGGTTGATATTGGGGGATAATCGGAACTGAAAAATCTGGAGCTGTGTTATTAGGAATCCTATTTAGGGGTTGTTGAGGAAAACTAGATGGAGGTAGCACAGAACCCGGTAATTGAGGGGAATTACTGCGATTCAGGGGAGGTACAGTTACAAAAGGTTGTTGTGGGTTAGGAGTTGTCAGAGGTAATGTGCTGGGTAACTGAAGATGATTAGTGGGTGCGAGGTTAGGTGTAGACTGAAAACCCCGCACTTGTGTAGGGGAAGAACTAGTAACTGTCGGACTTAACACCCAGCGCGTGGGGTTTTGTAGAGAAACCAGCTGTAGTTGTATTTGGTTAGGATCTATAACATTTTCGGCTACTAAATCGAGAACAATTCGAGTTACACTATCATTTAATTGGGAAACACGGATTCTTTGAATTACTCCCAAATAATTTTGGATAGTGGGAACATCACCTAAGTTGGTACTTGGTAAATCTACGACTAAGCGCGGCGGTTCTGATAAGTAGAAATATCGGGGAGTTGTGTTTGCAGAAAGGTTAATTTCTAGTCTCGCAGTTTCAGGGTCAAAGTTCCAATTATCTAATTTAGCAACTGGTGCGGCGATACTAACACCACTTTGCAAAGAAAGTAATATAAACAAGCCCAACCACCCTTGACTACATTGCCAAAATTGCCTTTTGGTTAATTCTTTGGACATGAGTTTTTATTCCTTGTAGATTGAATTATGGGAAATGTTTTTGATGTGACAAATCGGACAATGCAGACATATAAAAAGTCACGCAGAGGCTCAGAGTCACAGAGAATAAGAGTCTTAGAGAGAGGTAGGATGTAGCGTCAAAAATCAGATGTTTTCCAATGGGTTGATTTTAAAGCCACTGGCCGCCTCGGAAACGCCAACGGGGAAAGATAATTCGCATGAGGCTTTGTGAGGCTAGAAAAACTGTTAACCAAACAAGGCTGTAGTGGAGTAAAAAAACTCTTAATGGTATTTCTATTTTCGGTAGTGGTAAGAAGTTAAAGACTGTGACACCGCACAAAATAAAACCTAATTCCCAAATACCAGCAACTAGTTGATAAGCGGCTGGCCAGTCTTTATCCCAACGGTATTTCTGCAAATAATCATAAACTACGTCCCAAATTAAGCCGAAAATAGCAACATATCCGAGTATCCAGAAATAGACTAAGTTAGGACGTTGGTCAATTAAACCCATTGCAAAAGGTAATGATACGATTACACCTATGGTTGCTAGTAGTAGTAATCGAGTTTGCCAACGCCCAAGTAAAGTTGGTGTCATTTTTGAGAAAATGTTTGCATCGTGGTATTAAATGTACCATGATAGTCTGCTAGGGGTTCCCAATTGATCACATCTTCTAACAATGTTTGATAGCCGAGGGTGTTGGGGTGCAAACCATCTGCACTTAAGCGTTGCGATCGCCAAAGTTGATCATGCTCCATCCATTGATCAAAAATATCTAAATAAGGAATTTGCTGTTGAATGCAAGCTTGTTTAGTGGCTTCTTTATAAAGGTATTGGTCTTGATGATTGTAATAAAAGCAATCTAAAAAGGGCATTTTGGCTTCATTCACAGGAACCATACCCACAAAAAACACTGGACACAGTTGCTGTGCTTGTTGGAGTAAAGCGGAAATTTGAGATTCAAATAGATGAAATTCTGTATGGTTTCTACCGTTGGAACGGGTTAATCTGGGGGAATCGTTGACACCTACTGAGAGGATGATCATGTCAGGAAGACGATTTCGTAATTCACCCCGATGGCGATATTCTACTTCTAGCCTTTGTGCTACTTGCTGGGTGCGATCGCCCCGTACTCCCAAGTTATATAGTACATGACCAGGACTATCAGGTAACATCCACAGCCGCCGTAGTTGCTCAACCCAACCGCCTGTTTCTGGATCGCCAAAGCCGTAAACTAAGCTATCTCCTAGTGCGATAATCTTTAAAGGATGACTGGGTGCTACTACCAGATGGGAGGAAGAACGCTCGAATGTTTGCATTTTAACGGCTATATTTTTATATCTTTACAAGATTTTACACATTTCTACACTATTAAAGGGTATATTGCTTGTCCTAGATAAAAATGAATTTATTGCACGCAGAGGCGCAGAGACGCGGAGGAGAGAATGGAAGTTAAGGAATTATGGTGATTGATTAAATACCCACTTCAGCCACTGTGCAGAGGAAGTTAGCATATTTAAACGGTGAAGTCTGGGCGCACGGGTTGCTGCTAATGCATCGACGGCGACTAATGCGGAATATTGCAAGCCTAAGAAACTATCAACTGCTGCATAGGGACCACCCAAGGTAATAGCCCCTGCTGCATACATCTGTCCTTGACCATTCCGCATTTCTGGTAATTCAAAATTATTGGCGACAACTAAGCGCCCTAAGTGGTTGAGGGGTAAGTTGTAATGATTTACAAGGTCTTCTAGTAGGGGGTTAGCGTTGACTTTGGCATCTAGTCCAGTAGCATCAATAATAAAGTCTGCTACCAGTTTCATTTCTCCCAAGCCTTTTTCCTGAATCTGAGTGATAGTGCGATTTTCCGGATTTCTTTCTACACCTGTCACTTCACCAAAGGTGATTTGATACCAACCTTCTCTTAACCCTTCTGCTATAATTTTTTGCCAGTCTTGGCGGTCGGCTGTGGTGGTTCCGCCCCAGTCTGCTAGTAAGCGTTGGCGTTCGTCTGGGGTTGCTTGTTCTAGAATAACGCGGAGTTCTCCTCCCCAACAAGCTTTGGGCCAGTTAAATGGCTGAAATTCGTAATGATTTTTAACTTTTCGCTGGGCTTTGTAAAATTTGTTGCCTTGGGGTTTGGGCGATCGCATTAAATGCAAAACTGTAATATCAGAATTTTTCTTTCTCGCCTCATAAATTCTTTGGATAATCCGCGAAGCTACAATTCCCCGTCCCCGAATCAACACAGTCCCACCCTGCTGTTCTAATTGCTGATAAACATGGTCGTGGTCTTCATAGGCATTCACCACAGATTTAAAATCTTGATATTTAGCTCTATAAGCTTGCAAATCTGCGAGAAATTGAATTGCTGGATATCCAGTAGCTAAATGTAAATAACGACTAACTATAAAACCATAATTTCCAGGACTGCGAGAATAGGCTACACAATATCTACCATCTTCTGTTTTGCGAATTGCTCTGACGCGTCCATAACGATAAATATTCTTCCATCCAATGCGCTTTACCTCCCTGTCTATAGAATCGAAGACATTACCCGCACGAGGTGTATAAGTTTCAGCAAAGGTTGGTTCTGCGAATACTTGCCATAAATATTGAAATGCTGAATTAACTTTACCTTGAGTCAAATCACGCCCAGCTTCCCGCAAAGCATAACTAGGCCAACCCCAAATATTATCAGGACAAGAATCAGAATTAGATCGCAATCTTTCATGTAGGGGAATTTGCGAGTTGAGACACAGGCGTTTATAACGCGCGTAAGGTTCTGCTTCTAATCCCAAAGCGACGATTTTGTCAGCAGGTACACCACTAATTCGCAGTAAATCAACCCACACAAAGCTACCTAATCCCGCCCCAACTGCTAGATAATCGCATTCATCTACTGGTAAACCTGTGGCGTGAACTGCTTGCAACTCTACCAATTCTGCATGAAATGCTGGTGGGGGAAAATTACTCCCCAAGGATCTGGGAGGAGCTGCTGGCAAGCCAGGATCTGGGATATTAGTATGGGGGTTAAACTGAATCATTGAAGGCGGCTTTGTTGCTTGACTGGTGGCGTTGACACCAAACATCACCGTGATTATGTAGGGGCCAATTTGCAATGTATCGCCATTACCTAAAACCCCGCGATTTTGTCTTTGAGAGTTAATAAATACACCGTTAACGCTATTTTGGTCAATTACTACTAACTGGTTTTGTTCCCAGTTAATCAGAGCATGATAACGGGAAATTTCATTACTGTTAAGTAGCATTCTCGCCACGCGCTGTCCCTGAAGTTCAGCAGGTAAACGGGAAAATTCACGACCAAAAGCTATGGGCGCACTCAAGGTTGGTTCTAGCCTTTCCCCGGTGCTGGGATCTTCCCAAATTAATTGAATTTTTGGATTAGTCATGGGCAAGTTACCATTTTCCCCTACTCCCGACTCTCTAATGATTTGGTACTAATACACTTACTGATGCTGCTAAAGATGTACCACACCAAGGGCAGCCAATTTGCAAATTTTCTAAAGGAGAAATTTTATGACATTTGGGACATTCTAAGCCATAGACTGGGGGTGCGATGGGTTGGGAATGATGGCTTTGTGGTGGTGCGATAATTGTGGGAGGAATGCTGTGAATAGCAACCTGAGTAACTTGCAGTTTGGCTTGACCCAAATAAATAATACTGCCTTGATTTAAAGCCATTTCACCTTGGACTAATTGCTGTCCATCGATCATTGGGGGATTAGCCGATCGCAGATTTCTGATATAAAAGCATTGCTGCTGGCTGTGAAAAAATATTTCTATATGTAAACCGGATACAGTGGGGTGACTCAAAACAATATCGCACCGGGCTGGATCTCGACCGATGCGGACGGTATGAGGATTTTTACTGGGCTGTTGTTCGTAAATGTGCTGAACTCTATCTTGGCCTGCATCGTGCCACTGTAAAGTTAGTGCGTTCATCTTTCTAACTTAGGTAACTCGTATTTAGTTACTTCAACTTCTCTCTGTGCGATTCTTAACACGATTAAGGTAGAGCAAGCAAGTGTTTCGCACAAACTTCAACAATCACTTATCTCGCTGAAGCCAATTTATCAGCAATACGCGTAGTTTCTGGCAGACGGTATTTAGGTGTACAGCTTAATACATAGTCAATTGCCGTATTTAAACTGACTCGATGACCAAGGGAGACATATACAGGTTTGACTCCGGGACGTGTTCTTAAAACAGCCCCAATAGTTTCACCCTTATGTATCAGTGGTTGCCAACTACCTTTAGTATCTGCCAATTCTTCATGCTTACCAATTAATAATGATTTTGCTACACCAATTGTCGGCATATCCAAAATCACCCCTAAATGACTAGCAATGCCAAATCTGCGGGGATGAGCGATTCCTTGACCATCACACAAAATGATATCTGGTGTAATTTGAATCTTTTCTAGTGCATCAAGTACAGCTGGTATTTCCCGAAAGGAAAGGAAACCAGGAATGTAGGGAAATGATGTCGGGCGGTAGGCTAATGAGGTTTCTACAACTTGCAAGTCAGGAAAACTCAACACTGCAACTGCTGCACGGCTAATAGTCCCATTGGATGCAAAACCCATGTCTACACCAGCCACGTATTGGACAGGTTGTGGGAGTTGATCTGAGGGAATTACCTGATTTCGTAAATTTTCTTGAATGGCGATCGCTTCTATCTGCGTCACAGGCCAAGAATGGTGTTGATAAATCTTCATATTTTAAAATACAAATTAATAATTGGATTTTTCCGAAATTGAACTTGATAATGATGTAGGTAGCAGTAACTTAAATTTAAAGGTTTAAGTTTTAACGATAAATTCCTAATTATTGATGGAAAAAATATGACTAATATTAGCCGCAATCTTGAAAATCACTTTTCCCCCTATAAATTTTATCTTGTAGGAGGCATAGCTTTCTTATTTTTGGCAATTATCATCCGTCCCTTTGCCATTGTAAATGCTGGTGAACGGGGTGTAGTGATGCAGTTCGGTAAAGTTCAAGATAAAGTTTTAGGTGAAGGCTTACATCCGATTATGCCCATAGTAACATCAGTCAAAAGGCTGAATGTTCGGGTACAAAAAAATACTTTTGAATCTGATGCAGCTTCTAAAGACCTCCAAACAATTACCACAGAACTTGCAGTTAACTGGCATATTGACCCACTGAAGGCAAATAGAATTTTTCAACAAGTGGGAGATGAGAAGTTAATTATTGATGGTATTATTACCCCGGCAGTTTCGGAAGTTCTCAAGGCAGCTACTGCTAAAAAAACAGCGGAGGAAGTAATTACTAAACGAACGGAATTAAAAGAAGAAATTGATAATAATCTCAAAAATCGTCTAGAATCTTACGGCATTATGATCGATGATGTTTCTTTAGTAAACTTTTCCTTTTCTCCCGAGTTTGCTAGAGCTATTGAATCTAAACAAATAGCGGAACAAGAGGCTAAACAAGCAGAATTTATTGCTCAGAAAGCGACTCAAGAAGCCCAAGCAGATATCAACCGCGCCAAAGGTCAAGCCGAAGCGCAAAGATTACAACGGCTAACTTTAACGCCAGATTTATTACAAAAGCAAGCCATAGAAAAATGGGATGGTCGTTTTCCCACAGTGATGAGTGGTAATGGTGCGTTGCCTTTGATTAACATTAATCCTAGTAGTTTAGCAAGTGAAAATCAGCAACAATGATTTTTAGCGATCGCCCCCATGAATTAAACTAAAAACACCTGATCAAGATATACTTGCTGCTCTAGTTATAGGCGATCGCCATCCTCTTTCCGAAAAAATTGTGTTAAAATGATAGATCATGACCGCTTATTTAAAGAGTTAATCTCTAACTTCTTTCTAGAGTTCATGGAATTATTTTTCCCTGAAGTCAGAGAATATATAGAACCAGAATCAGTAAAATTTCTGGATAAAGAAGTATTTACGGATGTCACAGAAGGCAAACAATACGAAACTGATTTAGTCGCACAAGTCAAATTTGCTCAGAAACCAGCTTATTTTTTGATTCACATTGAAAACGAGTCCACCGCCAAAGCCAACTTTAATCGGCGGATGTTTCGTTATTTTGCCCGCTTACACGAAAAATTTAACTTACCAATATATCCCATAGTTATTTTCTCATACGACCGCCCGAAAAAAGCAGCAGTTAATCAATACCAAGTAGGATTTCCTGACTTTCAGGTATTAGAGTTTAATTATCGGGTAATTCAGTTAAATCAATATAACTGGCGAGACTTTTTAAGTCGTCCAAATCCAGTAGCATCAGCATTAATGGCTAAAATGAATATAGCGCCCTCAGATAGACCAAAAGTCAAAGCTGAATGTTTACGCTTGTTGGTAACATTAAAACTTAACCCAGCCAAAATGCAGTTAATTTCTGGGTTTGTTGATACATATTTAAGTTTAAATGAACAGGAAGAAATATTATTTAAGTCGGAATTGGGATTATTAGAGCAAGAAGAACAGGAGGAAGTCATGCAAATTGTCACCAGTTGGATGCGACAAGGTATCGAACAAGGGATTGAACAAGGTATCGAACAAGGAATTGAACAAGGGATTGAACGAGAAAAAGATTTGATTATCCGTCAAATCAAACGCAAATTGGGAGAAATTGATAGGAAACTAGAAAATCTTATTAGGTCTTATGACTTGGATATTGTGGAAAATTTAGGTGAGGAGTTATGGGATTTTTCCACAGTTGATGATTTACTTAATTGGTTGGATAATAACCAAAATTAAGTTAGTGAACGTGAGACTTTTCTATTTATTTCAACTTTACAAAGGCAATGTTTTACAAAGAATGTATAAATGCTTAGAAATTTCGTGGGATTTATCTAGTTTCATAGTATTTATAGACTTTGTTAAAAGCTTCTTTATTATAGTAGGCGGAGCAATTGCTTTAGCTAGTTATAGAAGTCAAAATCGACAGAGAGGTATAGACAATAGCTTAAACTCACTTAAAATGTTTGAAAAAACTATACAAGACAAAGACATAGAAATTTGGAAAACCGTATATAGCAATACTTATGAAGGTATGGGGGCAGATTTGTATCATTTTGTTGTGTTCTCTGAAGAGGATAAAACAAATCAAATACCGCTTTCCCACCTTTTTATATCTGAGGGACAGGGATTGTATATTCCTGAATCAAAATTCAATTTTAATGAAGATATCTCAGACCTTGAACTAGGCTCTATACGGCGTATAGCAGAACAGTTAAATTTAATAGGTTACGAAGTTTTGTATGGAAATGTAGAAGTAAGGATAATTTATTATGAGTTAGGACAAATAATGGAGATTATATTTAAATGGATCAATGAAATCCAAGACAAAGAAATAAAAGAATCTGTACAGTTTATGTTTCCTTATTTTATGAAAATGTGCCGCAAATATAAACGAATTATGACTTCTCTTCCCAGTAAAAATTATGTTACTTTTTGCTAAATAAATAGGATATAGTTAGGAATATTAGTTTTTATCTGGGTATTTTTTTCTAATTCTCGGCTCTATTATCCGGTAATTAACACCGTAATATTTAGCAGCTTTCGACATATCATACGTCAATAAATTATCATTACCTAATATTTTTATCTCTTCTGGTTTAAAAAGAGAGACATTAAGTTTTTCCATAATTTTCGAGGCGACAGCTTGAGCTAATAAAGGAGGAACAGAATTTCCTATTTGTCGAAATCCATGCCATTTTGTGACATGGAATCTAAACCAATCTGGATAAGAATGTAAACGCGCTGCTTCACGCACAGTAATACATCTGGGTATCTTGGGATGAATGGGTCTTGGGGATGTAAAAGCACCTCGATTACTAGGAGTTCCGGCTCTTAACGTATTACAAATTCCTTCAGGATCAAGTTTATGAAAACGGCTAATTTTTTCGGTTTTACCCGCAGGTGTAGCTTCAAATCTGGCAATAGATGCTAAGTTATGCTTTGTTCTTAAACTTGATGTCAGGATTCTAGAGTCATACTGACGTTGATAGGAATAGTCGTTATCTGTTGAACTCAGCCCACGTATTAGCAAACCATAATTACTAGGTTTACCAAACTCTGCAATTACCCAATCACGTTGATATAATTCGGTATATTTTTCTATTTCTGGTAAGTCTTGCAGTGCATCCCAAACTGTAGGAGTTAAAATCAATTCCTTAGGTTTTGTTCTGAGAGTAGTCGAAGCAGGTGCAGATTTATTTAATTTAGCAGGTTGAGTCAGGACTGCTGGATAATTTGGTAATTCTAAATCATGACGACAACCGAGAATAAATAATCTTTCTCGATTTTGGGGAACTCCAAAATGTGCAGAGTTTAAAACTTGATATTTTTCTCTGACTTTGTAACCATTGCTGGTAAATTTATCCAGAATTTCTGTAATAAGTTTTTTATGTTTTCCCGCCGTCATTCCTTTGACGTTTTCCATTACAAAAAACTTAGGCTGGAGTTCTAATACTAATCTAATATAATGAAATACTAGGGAATTTCTGGGGTCTTCAAAAGAACGTTTACCTATGCATGAAAAACCCTGACAGGGTGGACCACCAAATACTACATCAATTTGGCGATCGCCTATGGATGAGTTTTCCCTAATCTGTTGACTGGTCGTTTCTTCCACAGACTGACATAAAACAGTCCAAAAAGGGAAATTAAACTCGTGGGTTGCACAGTGAATAGGGTCTATTTCTACAGATGCAAGTACATCAAAGCCAGCTTTTTCAAAACCGAGGGTCATCCCACCAGCACCAGCAAATAAATCGACGGCGATCGGTCGTTGTTTTTTCATGTACTTATCCCCAGTCCCTATTCCCTACTCCCCAACACCCGGTAGCATTTGCAAAATTTCTTGCGCCGCGCGATCGCATACCCCTAATTCCCCCAAAAGCAGCCGCATTTCAGCATAATCTGCTAAAGTTTGCTGTCTGCGCTCAGGATTTAGCAATAATTCCATTGATGCTTGCACAATATTCTCTGCTGTAGCTTGCTCTTGTAATAACTCCGGTATAATTTCCCTCATTACCACTAAATTAGGTGGCGAAGCAAAAACTATAGACCCTTTGAGAATTTTCCGAGCAATCCAAACAGTAATGGGATTGAGGCGATAAACCACAACTTGCGGCACATTTAGTAAAGCCAATTCCAGGTTAACTGTACCAGATTTAGTGATAGCAAAATCAGCAGCAGCAAAAACTTCTTTTTGTTGACCGGATACCAGTGTCGCCCGTAAACCATAACTTGCAATTGCGGCTGCAATTGGCTCTCTATAAGCTTCTAGGGACAGGGGAATCCAGAAATGAACTTCTGGTAATTTAGCTTGGATCGTTTGAGCCGCTTGAAAAATAACTGGTAATAGATATTTTAATTCTTGACGACGCGAAGCTGGTAGGAGTGCGATCGCCTTTTGCTCTGGAGGAATTTGCAATTGAGCGCGGGCTACAGAGCGACTAGGTGCATCTTGCATCCGGTCTACAAGGGGGTGTCCTACCCAAGTAACTTGTGCGCCGTTTTTAGCAAAATAACGGGCTTCTTCCGGAAATATCGCCAAAAGTTTATCTGTAAAACCGACAATTCGGGAGGTATTTCGGAAACCCATTGACCAAGCCCACTCTTGGGGAGCGATGTAATAAATCACAGGTATGTGTGGTAAATGCTTTTTTATATAAGTACCAATGCCCAAATTTGGCCCCATATAATCAATGAGTACCACTAAATCTGGGGGATTTTCCTTCAGAAATGCGATCGCTCGCCGTTGGACTTGAACAGTAGGGAAAATATAAGGCAAAGACTCAATCAACCCCATAGAGCCAATGCCACTGGTTTTACCTAAAATAGTAGCTCCGGCCTCTGCCATTTTTTCGCCACCCAAAGCCACAATTTCCAATTGCAAACCAGTTGCAGCAGCTTGACGTTGCATCGCTGTAATCAGCAATGAGCCTTGCAAATCTCCAGATACCTCGCCAGTGCTGATAAATATTCGCATTTGATAACTAAATAAAAATTAAAATTTCACAAAAGAGAAATTAGGAGTTAAATTATACTTTCTAACTCCTAACAGAGAAACTTAAAACTCATCACTAACGCTGGTTTGTTTCCTTCCCGGAATTAAGCCGCGTCTTCCTGGCATTTGAGAAAGGAGCAAAAAACGACGCAGGTTTTGCAATTGTTCGATTTCTCCCAGTTGTTCCAGTTCCGCCAAAGCCTCCTTAAAACTTAAGCCAGAACGATAGAGAATCCGAAAAGCCTTCTTCAGAACTTGTAAATCATCTGAAGTCATTCCCGAACGTTTTAACCCCACTAAATTTAGAGTTCTTACCCGTGCAGGATTGCCTTCTACCAACATATAAGGAGGAACATCGCGGTCAATACGTGCCATCCCGCCAACCATTGCGTGTTGACCGATGCGGACAAATTGATGCACACCTAAAACTCCACCCAACCTAGCGCGGGACTCAATGTGAACATGACCCGCCAATGCTACGGAGTTAGGAATAATTACATTGTCTTCAATTACACAGTTATGAGCTACATGGACATAAGCCATTAACAGATTATTATTACCAATTAACGTAGCTTCACCAGCACCAGTGGCGCGGTTAATAGTCACATACTCGCGAATCAAGTTATTGTCACCTATTTTCACCCAAGTTGGTTCTCCCACAAACTTGAGATCCTGGGGTTCCATACCGATAGCCGCACCGGGAAAAATTTGATTTCGCGTCCCAATTTCACAAGGTCCTTCCAGTACGACATGAGCGCCAATAATTGTTTCCATGCCGACTTTGACATGAGCGCCAATTACAGCATAAGCACCGACTTGCACTGTGGGGTGCAGTTCCGATTTAGGATGAATTACAGCAGTTGGATGAATAAGCGTCTTCAAGGGTAAATCTCCAGATTTTGAAGTCTAGAGACGCGATGCATCGCGTCTATACAATTAGTGGACTAAAGTGTCGAGTCAAGCAAATTATGTGTAAGGGCGACGAAAATCTAGAAATTATAAAATGCTGTTGTGGATAATTTTTTTACTGCGATGCTTATGGAGTTATAAGTAAGAAGTAAAACACGGCTTTATCCACCAGCACGTAACAAATTTTTAGTTAATTAGAGAAAACATTAATTCGCCTTCGGTAGCGAGTTGACCGTCAACCTCAGCACGGGCTTGGACTTTAGCAAAACGACGTTGTTTAATCCACAACAGTTCCACTGTCATCACTAACTGATCTCCGGGAACTACTTGACGGCGAAACCGGACTTTATCGATACCAGCAAAAACAAATAGTCCATTTTCAAACCCAGGTAATTGCTTCAAAATTACACCACCGACCTGAGCCATTGCTTCCACAATTAGCACCCCTGGCATGAGGGGACGTGCAGGGAAATGTCCTTGAAATTGTGGTTCATTGACAGTGATATTTTTCACACCTACAGCCATTTTTTCTGGCACGTAGTCAATGATTTTATCTACAAGTAAAAATGGGTAACGGTGGGGCAGTAATTGCTGAATTTCTTCAGATGAAAATGTGGTTTTAATCTCAGCAGTCTTTTTTGGAGTAGATGTAGCTACAGTAGTATCGGGACTATTCACTTTTGTGACGGTTGCCATTAGGGGATATGTTGATTTTAAATTAATGGATTAAGTAGGTAGGTGTAAAAACCTGTAACGAATGGAGATTTTAGACTTGAGCTAATTGCAACTCCAAAATTTTCCGCGCCAGTTGAATGTGTAAATTATGACTAGCTTTGTACGCTAAGAAATGAGCTTGAGGAAAATTTCCTAATAAACTCAAATCTCCTACTAAATCTAAGATTTTATGACGAACTGGTTCATTTGCAAATCTTAATGGTGGATTTAACCAACCTTCAGATCCACAAACAAGGGCATTCTCTAAGCTACCACCTTTAATTAACCCAGTTTTTTGTAAGTGTTCAATTTGGTGCAGTAAACCAAAGGTACGAGCTGGGGCTATTTCTAGATCAAAATTGTCACTCAATAACCAACTGTGCCATTGATTACCAATAGCTGGTAGTTCAAAATCAATTCCGTAACTAAAACGGGTTTCTGGTGCGGGGAGGGCGCAAGCAAAGGCATCATGTTCATATATCCATATTGGCTGTTGCAACACCAAAGGAACAGGCTTGTTAATTGGTTGTGATACTAAACCAACTTCAGCAATACTCTCTGTCCAAACCTTTGCGGAACCGTCTAATAGTGGTACTTCTGAGCCATCAATTTCAATGCGGGCGTTATCTACACCCATCCCTACAAGCGCGGCTAATAAATGCTCGACTGTGCGAATACAAGCTTCACCTTCACCTAATTGGGTAGAGAGCAGAGTTTGATTAACTGCTGCAACTTGGGCAGGAATGATGGGTAAATCTGGCAAATCCACCCGGACAAAGTAGCGTCCACTACCAGCTTCACTTGGTAATATACGTACATGGGTAGTCACACCACTATGCAATCCCACTCCCTTTTGGGTGATATTTGCTGCTATGGTGTGTTGTTCCATGAGTAAAAAGTTAATATATTTTGATTTTTATGATGCATTGCCAGTTTTGTCAAACATACTGAGTGATGTCCAGTATTCCGGCAAATGTAACAATTAGCAAGTACCTATGACCCCTCTTCAAAAGTCAAAAGTCAAAAGTTGAGTTACTAATGACTAATGACTAATGACTATTTAAAACCTTTCACCGATGCCAAAATTGATGCGACTATCGCCGTCATCGTTAATACCGTAGTCAATCCGAATGGGGCCAAGGGGAGATTGTACACGCACACCTAAGCCATAGCCGTAGCCACTACCGTTTTTGTTGAGTACGTCAGCAGCTCTGGTGGTTGTTCCTAAGTCACTACCGACATCAAAAAATAGAGCGCCACTGACTACGGAGAAAACAGGGAAGCGATACTCTACAGATGCTTGTACATAACTGCGTCCACTGGTTAAGGCTCCTTCTTCGTAACCGCGTACAGAGTTGCTACCTCCCAGGGTAAATGCTTCATAAGGAGGTAAGTCACCCAGAACTGTACCGCCTTGGAGGTTAAAAGCTAGGGTTTGTGGCCCTGGGGCGAAGTTAGTAAAATTAACGGGTAAGTATTGGCTATAGTTACCTCTGAGTCTAGTCAGGGCAATGTTACCTAATCCTATGGGTACGGACTGATCCACTCCTACCCGGAGGAAGGAACCTGTGGTTGGTTGCAAGGGATTGTTACGCAGGTCGCGCTGTGCGCCTAGTTGCACTAGCAATAAATCGTCTTCACCTTGTCCTGAGAAACTGAGGGGAACGGTTTCTCCCACTTGTCCATCCCGTAAAACTGTTCCTTCTGGTCTGACATTACCATCAGCATCACGGGTGGAAACTCGTTGATATTGCAAACCGGCGGAAGCAGTCCATTCTGATCTTTCATAAGGATTGCGGGATAGGGGACGAGTAAAATTAACCCCACCACCTAAGCGGAGAACACGGGGGCGATCGCCTTCTATTATTCCATCTATTCCATTTTGTCCATCTGGTTGCAATGTTCTGATATCACCATCTTGTCCATCAAAAATTAATGAAATGGAACTGCGGCGAAACAGATTAGTTGTATAAGAAGTTCTGTAGGGATCACCTGCGATCCAGGGGTCTGTAAACCGGAGGTCAAACAGTAGTTCCCGTTGTCCTAACTGTACTTCTGCTCCTAGATTTTGATTTCTTCCTCTCAGGTTTTGCTGCTGATAACTCACAGTACCAAATAAGCCACTGGCAGAACTAAACCCGGCTCCAGCTGCAATGGAACCTGTGCTACGTTCGGCGACATTTACCACGACATCAACTTTACTAGGATCAGTACCCGGATCAAGGGAGACATTAACATCTTCAAATAGCCCTAATCCAAAGACTCTCTGAAGGTCTCTTTGTACTATGTCGCGGTTAAATACTTCTCCTGGCTTTAATTCCAGTTCTCGCGTAATTATATATTCCTGTGTCCGTCCCCGAATTGGTTCCCCTGTTTCGTCTGTCTCCTGACCTTCGCGATCGCGGAACCGGACTTTAATATTTTCTACTACCCCTTCGGCTACTTGTAGCGTGACAACGCCGCTTTCTGAGATTTGGGGGGAACCAATAACGTTAGCCAGTACGTAACCTTGTTCTTGATACTTTTCGGTTAACTCTTTGATACCAGCTTGCAATTCCCGCAGATTGAGGACTTGTCCATATTGCTTACCAAAAACTTCATCTACCGTATTGACAGGTAAAACAGAAGGAATATTCGTACCAGGATTGGCTTGTATTTCTACTCTACTGAGAACGGGGTTGGGTTGGACAACAAAACTAATCCGCACACCCAAAGGTGTATCTTCTGGTACAGCCTGGACGTTAGCAAAGAAGCCAGTGGCAAAGATGGCGTTAATATCTTCTTGCAGTTGAGCGCGGGTTGTTGTGCGACCTGGTTGGGTACGAATGACGCTGTAAACTTGGTTTTCCAACTCTGGTGTCAGTTGTCCCGCCTCTGGTCTGACTACTACTTCTGAGACTAAAACGCGGGGTTCCTCAGCATTTGGTGTGGGACTGGGAGTAGTTTCCGGTGTGGGTGAGGGTATAGATTGGCTGAGTACAGGCGGTTCCAGTTCTGGAGCTAAATTCTGTTGAATGGGAAAGTTTGTGGTATTTTCCAGGACTTGACCCTCTTCCGAGTTGATCAAGGTGGGAATGATCACATCTAATGTTTTTCGGGGAGCAGATTCTACTGAAACACCTGCTAGCACAGTTTGCACCTGAGTTTCACTGGCTGGCTGCTGGGTAATTTCAGGTGCGAAAAACTCTGTTGTCTGTTCTGAACTATTAATGGTTTGGGCATTTGCACTGGGTGAGCCGCTTAATGGCGCTGCAATTGCTACCACTGCTACCCATACGGGAGATAAACGCATTTGATTTAAATTCCTCTTCACATCCACACACCATGCCCTTGGCAATTATGATCTTATGCCAAAGGTACTAGGTTAAAATACACTAGTTTGCTATTGCCTATTTACTTGAGCAGTGGCAAGGCATCAGTCAAAAACCGTATGCTCTCACCTTTTTGTTGGCACCAATTTAAGTTTTATTTTCTACTACTTGTAGCACTCTTTGTAAAACTTCCTGGTAGGCATTCTCGACATTTCCCAAATCCCGGCGGAAGCGGTCTTTATCCATTACCCGCAGGTTCGGATCTGTTTCACTTGTATTCCACAAACGGCAAGTATCAGGGCTAATTTCATCCGCCAAGAGGATCTGCTGTTGTGAGTCCAAGCCAAATTCCAGTTTAAAATCTACTAGGGTAATGCCACACTGCTGCCAAAAGCCACGCAAAAACTCGTTGACTTGTAATGCTAGATTGTGAATTGTATCAACTTGTTCCGGTGTTGCCAATTCTAAGAGAAATAGGCGATCGCGTGTTAACAGTGGATCTCCTAATTGGTCATTTTTGTAATAAAACTCCACTAAAGGTTGTTTCAGCACTGTACCTGTGGGTAATCCTGTTTGTTGAGATAAACTACCCGCAGCAATATTTCTCACCACTACTTCTACCGGAACAATTTTTACAGCCTTGACTCGCATTTGGTGCGGTTGCGGACTGTCAATATAATGTGTTTTTATACCATAAGTTTCTAATTGCTGAAATAACTGGCTAGAAATACTACAGTTAATTTTTCCCTTATGGGGGATACTGCCACGTTTCTGGGCATTAAAAGCAGTGGCATCGTCTTTGAAATCAGCCAACAAGACTTCTGGATCGTCTGTTGTATAAAGAATTTTAGCTTTGCCTTCGTACAGATGGGAATAAACAGACATAATATAAAGTAAAGTTTTAAGCAGTGGAAATTTGTACCCTTTCAGTCCTAACTATTTTATCTTTAGTCATTAAAGATCCGCCATTACTACTGAATCGTCCATAATTCCTGGGCTGATGTCAATTAACTACGCTAGAACAATATTTGGTCTTTCTTGGCAGACTTAAAACTGAATACAAGATAGAATACATAGAACAATTACAAAATTCGGTTTTTGATTTAATAAAATAAATTCTCAATAGCCAATGTATAATAATATCATATTTTGCCAATTAAGTAAATAATTTTTTATCCCGCTTTTTGTCAAAGCTTTGGTGTTTTATTTTGATATTTATTTTCAATCCCCAGTCATAATTAAGAATTAAGAATTATTCTTCTCATCCCTGTCATAATTGAAATCTTAATGTAAACTACCTGGATTAACACCAACAACCGAGGGTAGTCAACTATTCAACTAGATTGCAATACTTTCTAGTAAAAAAACATACCATCAGTTTAGACAAGGAAAACCAAAAACAAAAATTTGGGTGGGATATAAAATTTGGAGAATTTATTTCTAAGAAATCCCCAAAACAGCAGCAGTATTTAGATAATTGGAGAAAAATAATGAACAAAGATAATTTTCTCTATCCTCGTGGCCGTTACTATGGTCACGTGAAGCCGGAAAACTTGGTTTTTAATGCTAATTTACAGGAATTTGCTCAACGTATTAGTTATATCTGTAATTTAGAAACAGGTGGTAAGCTGACTCCCGATGAAGCTTACGATCAAATTAAGGCTTTATGGAAACAGTTGAAAAAAACGAAAAAACAACTGCAAATTGGCGAAAATCCTTTTGAAAATGATGATCAGGAACATCCCATTTGAGAGATAATAGCAAGACTATTTTTTCATGATTAAATAGACACCATCCCAAGAGTTTTGAGGTGGTGTCCTGTGCTAATTGCAGCATTTCTAGGTTTTAGCAAAGAGTCTGTTCAAGCTGCTGTTGTCAGTTGTTGTGCAAATACCACCTTTTGGTAATAATCTTGCAATTGGCAAGTGGCAGCTGACCAACCCCATTTTTCTGCTTCTCTACGGGCATTTTGACGGATAACCTCTCTTTCTTGTTGGTGTTCTAAGAGGCGGATGGTAGCATCAATGGCATCTTGAATATCGGCTTTGGGATCAAAAAGATAACCATTTACGCCATCTGTGACAATATCAGGGATTCCCCCGGAACGTGCAGCCACTACTGGACAGCCTGCGGCCATTGCTTCTAGTAGAACTAAGCCTAGTGTTTCTGTCCGAGAAGGAAAAATAAAGGCATCAGCGCTAGCAAAGGCAGAACCTAATTCTTGTCCGGTGAGATACCCAACGAAATTAGTCGCAGTGTCTGCAAAGTGTTTTTCTAATTCTTGACGGTGGGGTCCATCACCTACTAGTGCTAATCGTGCATGGGGAATAGCTTGTAATATGGGCTTGATACGGTCAATTTCTTTTTCGGCGGATAGACGGCCTACATAAAGCAATAAGGGACTGTCTGGGTGATTTTGAGACAGACGCGATCGCATTTTTTCGCTGGCTAAATCAGGATGAAATAATTCTGTGTCCACACCCCTTTGCCAGATTTTCACCCGTTCAATGCCATGTTCTGTGAGTTCTTGCATCATTGCTGTGGAGGTGCAAAGATTCAAATCAGCTTGATTATGAGCGCTTTTGAGCAATTCCCAGAGAAACCCTTCTAGCATTGCTAAACCGTAATGTTGAAGATATTGCGGTAAGTGAGTATGGTAAGAGGCTACTAGAGGTATCTTGAGCGTTTTGCTATAAAAAATCCCCGCCAATCCCAAAACAGCTGGATTGACGACATGAATAATATCTGGCTGAAATTCTTCTAAAGCATAACCAATAGCAGGACGAGGTAAGGCCATTTTTAGCTCAGGATATAATGGCATAGGAAAACCACTAACTCCGTAAACTTTGGCTCCTTTGTATTCCGTAATTCCACCATCAGGAGAAAAAACTAATACTTGATCCCCGTTACGCTGGAGATGTTCTACAGTATGGCGTAGGCGCGTTACTATGCCATCTATCTTGGGAAGAAAGGTTTCACTGAATAAGGCGATTCTCATAAAAAACTATACAAGCAAATATTCTCAGTAATTCGTAATTAGTAATTCGTAATTGAGCCTACGGCATACTACGTAAATGCTTTAGCGATACGTAATTAAGAATTTTCGGTTTCTTGGGTTTTTTTAGGTAGGAATATTAACTGGTTGTCGGATGTGTTTAGAACATGACAACCAGTTTTTAGGAAGCTTTACCCTATTTTCTGTGCCAAGAGACTTTGGGTAAGATTTGCTTGTGATCAACTCGTTGTTGATACTTGACGGCAAAGTTTAATAGAGAATCAAGTAAAGAATCTGAGAGATAATGGGGCTGTAAGCCGAGATCCAAGAGTTTGGTATTTTTAGCGTTGAAGTAATGTTCTTCTCTTTCAACTCTGGGATTATCCAGGTGATTGATATCTACATTCAGTCCAATCGCATTCCCGGCTTTTTTGACCATTAATGCCAAGTCACCAATGCTGAATAGTTCAGTAAATTGGTTAAATACTCGAAATTCCCCTGGGTTAGCTGGATTGGCGATCGCCAGTTCAATACATCGTACTGTATCCCGAATATCCAAGAAACCGCGAGTTTGCCCACCTTTACCATAGACGGTTAGGGGGTGAGCGATCGCCGCTTGAATACAGAACCTATTCAATGCTGTACCAAATACACCATCATAATCAAGGCGATTAATTAACATTTCGTCCATTCCCGTTTCTTCGGTCAGAACGCCATAAACTATCCCTTGATTTAAGTCTGTAGCCCTTAGTCCCCAAGTGCGGCAAGCAAAGTTGATATTGTGACTATCATGTACTTTGCTCAAGTGGTACATCGAACCCGGCTGCTTCGGATACGGTAGGGTATCTTTGCGGCCGTTGTGTTCAATTGTGATGAACCCTTCTTCAATATCAATATTGGGTGTACCATATTCACCCATTGTCCCCAGTTTGACCATGTGGCAATCCGGGAAATCTTCTCGCATGGCGTACAGCAGGTTTAAAGTGCCGACAACATTATTGACCTGAGTGAGAACGGCGTGTTCTCGGTCAATCATGGAAAAGGGCGCTGACCGTTGTTCACCAAAATGCACTAGGGCGTTCGGTTCAAATTGGTGTAAGACTTGCTTGAGAAATTCGTAATTAGTAATATCGCCAATGAATAGGTCGATAGATTTACCCGTCAAATCTTCCCAGCGCTGGAGCCGTTGTTGAATTGGTGCGATAGGAGTCAGAGTTTCGAGACCCAATTCATTATCCCAGTGCCGCCGCACCAAACTATCTAGAATTGCAACTTCATAACCTCGGTTGGAAAGGTAAAGTGCAGTTGCCCAACCGCAATATCCATCACCACCAATTACCAGGACTTTCATCTTCACCAGTTTTTACTCGCTGATAGCTAAATCTATCAGGTTTCTGTACCCTCTTCACCATCATTATTATAAAAATAGGTGATTTTATCTTGAGAAATTGCCAATATGAAGGTGATTAGGAGGATAAAACACAATCATAATTGTTGTTCATACTTCCCCAGTTGCAGTTTGCTCCTAGTCCCTAATCCTGTACTGGTAGGCAATGTAGTAGAACAAATGATAGTAATCTGAGAACTCTTGATTCTGGCTGCGCCCTTGCCAGTGATATTCAATTTCATTCTGAGTCAGGCTCAAGGTCATGGAGCTAAGTTGCTGATCAATTTCCACTAGTAGCACTCCCGACACACCTTCAGCTGTTTTAAAGTTGGGGTTGATGGTTGTTGTGCTATTTGGTGCCAAGGATTCAGGTAGCCGATTTGCAGCCCAAGCCCGAATTTCCACAGAATTATTTTTCGGTGATACTAAAACAATTCCATCATTATTTATTCCTTTGGGCTGGGCATTCCAATCATTGGGATATGGAAACTCAAAGCCATAACGCGAATTAACATAAGTATCCCAAGTCACGTTAGGCTCAGGCACACTGCTTGTGGTACAACTCCACAAACTCAATAGCAAAGCGGTTTTAGTGGCAATGCTTTGAATTTTAGTATAATTTCTTTGTTTAAAACTACAGGTTTTTACTGTAGTGGTAGACATAATTCTTTTTTACTAAAGTCACTTATATTTAAAAATTAGCAGATAATCGCATCTATATATAGATATTAGCGGATTTTTATTCTTGTTGTCTTATCTAACATCAAAATAAGCAGATGTTTGTTTAATAACTTAGTTTCATAATGATTGCTATCAACAATGTAAACAAATGTAACAATAATGCCGTTAAAACGTTTTAATGTCTTGACAAGTCAGAAAGCAAGCGATAACGTAATATACATACCCGGGTAAGGCCGCCAAAGAGTTATGCAAGCTAAGCAAAAGGTTACTTTGTATTTGTCGCCAGAACTTCACAGAAAATTGAAGATTCGTTCAGCTATTGATTCCGAACCGATGTCCGAACTTGCGGAACGCGCCCTAGTCTTCTACCTAGCTAATTCAGAACTAGTTGAGGAAGTCGAAGCTTCTGCCTATGGACGAACACATCGAATATACTCCTGTCCAGAATGTGAGAGTTCATTAGTCTTACGTGATGGGGAAATGATTGCCATGAGCAGTCAAGCAGGAATAATCCCAGAGCATCTGTCTATTGATGAAATGGAAAAAGATGAAACTCATCCCAAGGGTGAGGAAGAATTGGTTCCTTGCTAGATAAGAATGATGAATGGACAATTCATAATTCTGTTGCCACAACCAAAAAACGATGTCTTTACTGTATAAGGTCTCAAGCGGGTCGATTGTATGAAAGAAGAGCTCAATATCCTAATTCAAGCTCAATATCCTCTAATCTACCTTGTGACCTCCGAGGAAGAGCGGGCGGAACAGGCAATTTCCACAATCGCCCAATTATTAAAGCCCCAACGCCGCGTCTACGTCTGGACAGTAACTCACGGCATCGTGGAATATGGGCAACCCCGGAATGTCACCCAACACAATACTGTTTCGCCAGAGGCTGCTATTGAGTGGATCATCCGGCAGAAAGAACCTGGTATATTTATTCTTAAAGATTTACATCCGTTTATTGATGCGCCTGCTACAACAAGATCCTTACGTGATGCGATCGCTAGTTTTAAGGGAATGCAGAAAAACATCATTTTGATGTCACCCATGCAGCAAGTTCCTATAGAACTAGAAAAAGAAGTTGTCGTTCTTGACTTCCAATTGCCAGACATGGCTGAGTTAAACAAAGTATTAACCTACCATCTAGAGCAAAATCGAGGCAGACGGTTAACAACCGAGGCGCGAGAAAAACTTCTCAGAGCAGCTTTAGGCTTAACTAAAGATGAATCTGAAAAAGTATACCGTAAAGCACAGGTAACAACTGGACGCTTAACGGAGGATGAAGTAGATATAGTTCTATCTGAGAAAAAGCAACTGATTCGGCGCAATGGAATTTTAGAATACATCGAAGAAGATGAAACCATTGATGCTGTCGGTGGCTTAGAAGAACTAAAACGGTGGCTCAAACAGCGCTCTAATGCCTTTACAGAAAGAGCTAGAGAGTATGGTTTGCCTCAACCCAAAGGAATGTTAATTCTTGGTGTTCCAGGTTGTGGTAAGTCACTAATTGCCAAAACTACCTCCCGACTGTGGGGTTTGCCATTACTACGCCTAGATATGGGGCGAGTATATGACGGCTCAATGGTGGGACGAAGCGAAGCGAATCTACGTAACGCCCTAAAAACAGCAGAATCCATCTCTCCAGCGATTCTGTTCATAGACGAATTAGATAAATCCTTTGCAGGTAGCTCTGGTTCATCTGATTCCGATGGTGGTACATCAAGTAGAATCTTTGGTTCTTTCCTAACTTGGATGCAAGACAAGAAATCTCCCGTATTTGTAATGGCAACCGCGAACCGAGTGGAACGCTTGCCTGGAGAGTTTCTGAGGAAAGGACGCTTTGACGAAATTTTCTTTGTGGATCTGCCCACAGCCGAAGAAAGGCAGGATATATATAATATCCACCTCACCAAACGTCGTGAAGACATTTCCCGATTCGACCTTGAGCAATTAGCCAAGATGTCTGACGGCTTCTCTGGGGCAGAAATTGAACAAGCACTTGTGGCGGCAATGTATGAAGCCTTCGCCCAAGACCGCGAGTTCACACAATTAGATATTATTGCTGCACTAAAAGCAACTCTGCCGTTGTCACGTACCATGCAAGAACAGGTAACAGCCCTCAGAGATTGGGCTAGACAGCGCGCACGACCCGCCGCAGCCTCCGTTGCTGAATATCAGCGCCTGGAGTTTTAAAAGCTTTCCCCTGCTAATACCAGGGGCAAAGGCTAGCCCCCAAAGCTAGCAGCTAAGAGAAAAAGCCGCATTTCCATTCAGCGCGGCTTACCGAAAAAAACCGTTGTCTTTTTTCTTACTCTTCTCACTGGAGGAAACCCAAATGTCTCATTTTAGCACACTGCGTACCAAAATCACCGATGCTGAGATCCTCAAGTCTTCTTTGCGCGACTTAGGTATAAGCGTGAAGACTGAAGCGGATGTTCGTGGTTACAATGGTCAGCGCGTTCGTTCAGACATCGTAGCTGTTTTGGAAGGTGAATACGATCTAGGTTGGTCTCGCAATAGCGATGGTTCCTTTGACCTCATCGCTGACCTGTGGGGCGTTGCTAAGAAGCACAATCAAACTGAGTTGATCAACTCCATCAACCAAAAGTATGCAGTTAACAAAACCTTGTCTGAAGTAAAACAGCGCGGTCTGCAAAACGCCAATGTTAAGTTGGTATTGCAATAGAAATTTCTCAGCGCGTTCCCAAAGCTGAACGGGTTAACCACTTCATTAGCGGTTAGCCCGCTTTTTTATGCTTTTTTTATGGGGTGTTTTTTGCCCCAAGTCTGACAAAATCTCAGATATTCCTGATTTTCGGGTTTTGGAGCTAAAGGCAGGACAGGAAGATATAAAATAAAATCAGCTTTACTGATATGTTTGGTAATGGAAGTTTTAAAACTTACGACGACGATTGATGAATCAGGATATTTACATCTGAACATTCCCACGCGGTTAGCTGCTGGAGATGTAAATATTGTAGTTGTTTTGAATCCAGTTTCGTCAGAAGAGGAGCATAAACCCAGATATGATTTCTCTGATTTGGTAGGAAGGTTAACTTGGGAAGGAGATGCAGTAGCTATACAAAGAAGTATACGCGATGAGTGGTAATCGCTACTTGCTCGATAGGAATGCAATTGTGGCTCTACTGCAAGGGAATTCTCAACTTATTCAATTACTCCAAGATAGAGAGTTTCAGTTATTAGCCAAATTGAGTTTCTGGCGTTTGCGGGTCTAAGTCAAGCAGATATCCAGCTTTTTCAACAATTCCTTCAGCGAGTGGAGGTTGTTGGTTTAATAGCGGGTGATACAGTATTAATGGAAAAAATCATTGAAATTCGCCAGCAATATAGGTTGAAATTACCCGATGCTGTGATTGCTGCAATGGTAATCGAAAGTTCAGCAAATCTGATCACGGCTGATCAAGAGTTTGCCAAGGTGAAGATTTTAACTATAGTTACTTGGTAGCGAGGGCTACGCAAAACAAATTATGTGGGCGGGATTAATTTAAAACCCCCAAGAGTTAATAATTCTTTGGCGAAGGGTGAACGCTCACAATTGGTAAATCCGAGTTTTAGATAGCTTCCTTTAAAATCTTCAAATCCTGGTTTGTTATTGAGGATGATATAAGGTTTTATAAATATTTGGGAATTTCCCCCATACACAACATAATCATAAGATTCATCATATCCATACGGTGTAAAGTGACTGATGAGTAGATAAATCCTGCTCTTTTTATATGGTAATAGTTCCTCAATGTGAGGATAACCAGCTATTTCATAATCTTTGTAAGCTCCAGATGCTATTAAAAAAATGGGTCGCTTTTCTTTAATAGCTCTAGTTAATAGAGGTAATTTATTCGTGTTTATTGTCAATTAATCCCCATTTTTGGCATCAAAATGTGAACAGTAGCCAGCTTCTTTGGCTTTGTGAATTTGAATATAAGTCGGTCCATGTAATGTTGTAAATTTTGGTTGATTTTGTACAGGGGTGTCGTTGATAAGTGGCTTATAGTGATTAATAGCTTGCTTCTCTAACTTCCTGAGAGTCTCTGTTAAATCTGAGATGGTAGCTAATAAATCCTCTGTTACAACCCGGTAGCGAATCACAGCATTTTCAATACTCTCAAATTGCCCTTGGCGATGATGGGTTATGTGTCGGATTTTTAAATTACGCGAAAGGCCGACATACATAACTGGAGATGCGCTATTACCTATGTAATAAATCCCAGGTTTCGCTGGTAGTTCCTTACGTTTAATGTAGGGTAAAACTGGCATCTCCTTATAATTGAGCTTCAATTTCATAAATTTATATTTTCCCTAGTGCTATACAATTTGACCACTAGGTTTAGTTTGCCCAAATTATATGAATCAGATTTCCATGTTTTTAAATTTATTTATAAGATTCCGCTACCCGGTTTTTGACTTCCAAACTTAAATGTTTTATTAAGGGCTTCAAATGCCTCAATCTGATGCTGGAAGGGCATTTTAGAAGCGATATTAGCATCTCTTGATTGATCAAGATTAATAGATTTGTACATTATGGTGTTCTCTTAGCCGATTTTTACCTAGTAGTGCTGAGTCAATTTGACCACTAGGTTATTTTGCCCATAATGTATGCTTAAAACTCTCACGTTGTGAAATTCATTCTCTACCAAACCTGACTTAAATCTAAAACAAACCACTGATCATCACTCATGGCGATTCCTCTCGGAGAGCTTCGCTAACGCAGGTGGTATCTGCAAGACCATTGGCATAATTTCTGTGATTACAGGATTTACTCTCAGATATACCCTGCTTTTTCCAAAATTTATTCAGCGAGTGGAAGTTGTAGGTTCAATAGCAGATGAGGTGCTGTTGATTGAAAAAATAGTACATTAGCATACTTGGATTACGTACATTTCTTTACCCCAATTTTTTTATTTCTATGGGGGGATTTTTCACACTTAGATCATCCTATATAAGTATATTTAATATAAGAGCAGCAAAATCAGCATTTATGAGGTTACAATTACATTAATAAATGTAAAGCTTTTACATTCACACTGCCCCTTACTTCTCAAGTATAAATCAAAGGTTTCGAGTAATTACCAAGAGCTATATAGCTAGTTTGAGGGTTTGAAGGGCTGATGTGTTAATTAAAGGAACAAACTAGGTATGACTCACACGGCACCGATGATATCGAATAATATACTTAATGAGCTTAAAACTTGTACTCAACTACAATACAATGGCTGTCTAAAGGTGAGAAGTAGTAAGGGACACCAATGGACTTTTTTCTATCGTCTAGGACGGATAGTTTGGGCGCAGGGAGGAAGTCATCCTTTCCGGCGCTGGCGGCGAAATATGGCTCAATACTGCCCCCAAATTGATACATATCAGTTGTATTTACAACGTAGAGAAGACGTAAAAATAAATCAATGCGATTATCGCATCTTGGAACTTCTATATAAAAAACAGCTAATTCGACGAGAACAAATTCACGCTATTATAGAAAACACAATAGCAGAACTGTTATTTGATTTAGCTCAAAAAACAAGTTTGATTTCTGCACGTTGCGATCGCACTCAGGAAGTGATCATAGAAATACCAGTGAGTTTTACGAGTGCAGATGTCTTTATGAAAAAGATGCAAGACTCGTGGAAATTTTGGTCAGGTGCTGGTTTGGCTAATTTTTCTCCCGATTTAGCACCAATTATCAGAAAACCAGAACAACTCCAGCAACAGGTAAGTGAATCTGTTTACAAAAAGTTTGTAAATTTGCTCAACGGCCAATACACTCTGCTAGATTTAGCTGCAAACATGAAGCAGAGTATTGTTCCTCTCACCCGTTCATTGCTTCCCTACATCAATAGAGGAATCATTGAACTTATAGAAGTACCTGATTTGCCTTTGTCACTTGCAGCAGTTCAAAAATCAACTGCGCCATTGGTCGCTTGTATTGATGATAGCCCTCAAGTTTGTGAGACTTTAGAGAAAATTATTGTCCCAAATGGAGTAAGATTTATCAAAATTCAAGATTCTATACAAGCTTTACCAATCTTGATTCAACATAAGCCAGACCTGATTTTCTTAGATTTAGTTATGCCCATTGCTAATGGTTATGAAATTTGCAGTCAGATCCGCCGTGTTTCCGCATTGAGCAAAACACCTGTAGTGATTTTAACGGGAAATGATGGTCTTGTGGATCGAGTCCGATCTAAGGTAGTTGGTGCAACAGATTTTATGGCTAAACCAGTATCAGCAGATAAAATCATGGGTGTAATAGGTAAATATTTACCCCTAGAGACTCAAAATCAAGTCAAAAAGAAACTACGAGAGTTAGATGTAAATAAGCCGACTATTATTTGGAATAATTAGATTATGGGTAAGTTGGTGTTTAAACTTCTCAGTGTCAGAAAGCTTGGTGAAATCTGCTATTGGTGATGTGTGCAGGAATTGTCAGTCCTGGAACGCTGGGGGAATAACCCGAATCTATCTCAACATTTGTGAGGTTTATTTTTTTTGTACGCGATCGCCTGTAGGTTGTTCTGAGCCATTTAAAATTTGGACTAATCTACCAAATTTGACTTAAATCTAAAACAAACCCAGGTAGTAACTGCTCACCGGAAAGGTTTTTAAGGTTATCTAATACCTCAACCGCAATATTAGGACGATAAATAAAAACTTGGCGTTGCTTTCTATCAATTAACCAACCGAGTTCCGTGCCATTATCTATATACTCTTGCATCTTGTCTTGCAAAATTCGCAAGTTATCACTTTCAGAACGCAATTCAATTACAAACTCAGGACATATTGGGGCAAATTTCTTTCGCAATTCTGGTGATATAGTTTCCCAACGTGTGCGTTTTATCCATGCTGCATCAGGCGAACGCACCGCGCCATTAGGTAGAGTAAATCCACCACTGGAACCAAACCCTACACCTGTACCATCTTGCTTTGTCCAAATTCCCAACTGGACAATTACGTTAAAATTGCGCTCGTCAGTTTCTGAACCAGTGGGGGACATAATCATTAATTCTCCAGCAGCATTGCGTTCAATACGAAAATCGCGGTTTATTTGACAAAATTCATAAAATTGATCATCGGTCATGGCGATCGCAGGTGGCATCTGCAAGACCATTGGTATAATTTCTGTGATTACAGGTAAGTTGGTGGTCATATCACATCTAGATTTGGCTAGTAGTAAGAGCATATAGTAATCCTAAATATCAAGGCTTGCTATCGAACCGCCAAGCCGCCAAGAGCGCCAAGGGAGGAAGGAAGGAAGATTTAGGACTGCTATATAAACAATTTTAAGGGTGGTTTTATAACCACCCCTATATTCCCCTCATATTTAGAATTGGATATTATATTTACTTGGAGATATTAACTACAGCATCGACTTGAGATGAAGCTAAGGTTGGTGCAGTAAAGATAGTTGAGTAAAGACTTGCAGGTTGCTGACGTGCGAACACTGGTAGAACTTGACGTGCATGAGCTGCCAATTCTACTGCTTTAACATCGTAAGTCTGCGTAACTAACTTGGGATATAAACCAATTCCGATGATGGGAATGATCAAACAAGCGGTGATAAACAATTCACGGGGTTTGATGTCAGCAACTACAGCATCTAGATGTAATTCTGCACTTTGTTCACCGTAGAACACTTGGCGCAGCATGGAGAGTAAGTAAATTGGAGTTAAAATCACACCTACCGCCGACAACACGATGACTACAATTTTGAAGCTGGAACTGTAAACATCGCTGGAGGCGATTCCGAGGAACACCATCAACTCACCCACAAAGCCACTCATTCCGGGTAAAGCGAGAGAAGCCATTGCACCAATTGTAAATACTGCAAAGGTTCTGGGCATTACCTTAGCCATACCGCCCATTTTGTCCATGATCAAGGTGTGAGTACGTTCGTAAGTTACACCAGATAAGAAGAACAAGCTAGCGGCAATCAAACCGTGGGAAACCATCTGTAATACAGCACCGCTAATCCCAATCTCTGTATAAGAGGCAATACCGATTAAGACAAATCCCATGTGGGCAATTGAAGAGTAAGCCAAGCGGCGTTTGAGATTTGTTTGGGCAAAGGCACAACAAGCACCGTAGACAATATTTACTACACCTAATACTGCTAAAACTGGGGCAAAGTAAACATGGGCATTCGGCAACATTTCAACGTTGAAGCGGATAAGTGCATAACCACCCATTTTTAACAATACACCAGCCAAAATCATGGAACCAGGTGCAGATGCTTCTCCGTGGGCATCGGGTAGCCAAGTGTGTAAGGGGAAGATGGGCATCTTCACACCGAAGGCAATCAAGAATCCTGTATAAGTTAATAATTCTAAGGCTTTGGGATATTGCTTCATTCCCAGAGTCGCCATGTCGAAGGTGACGGTATCTCCTGAGAATGCCATTGCAAAACCAGCTACTAAGATAAATATTGATGCTGCGGCTGTATAGAGAATAAATTTAGTGGCTGCGTAACGGCGGTTTTGTCCTCCCCAGATGGAAATTAGCAAGTATACAGGTACTAATTCGATTTCCCACATTAAGAAGAATAACAGCAAGTCTTGGGCAACAAATACGCCTATCTGGGCGCTGTACATCACTAACATTAAGGCATAAAACAATCGCGGCTTATTGGTTACTTTCCAAGCCGCGAAGATTGCTAGTGTGTTAATTAAGCCGGTTAATAAGAGTAAAGGCATTGATAAACCATCAACACCGACAGACCAATTTAAACCTAACTGTGGAACCCAAGCATAGTTTTCTATGAGTTGCAGTGTGGGGTTTTGGAAGTCGTAACTATACCAAAAGGTAGAAATTATCAGGGCAAAATCGGCGATCGCAACTCCCAAACCATACCACCGAACGGTTGTTCCTTCTTTATCTGGGATGAAAGGGATGGCTAAGGCAGCCACCAAGGGCAATAAAATTATGGCTGACAGCCAGGGAAATTCAATAGCATTCATTAGTTCTGACAATTGATTTACCTTTTTGGTTATGATTTCTTTATATGAAGGAATGTGTAGTTTTGTAAATGTTGTTTATCCCTAACATCTGCTTTTTGAGAAAGCTTTAGGAATAAATACTCACTAATTCCTGTCAAAACCATTCTAATTGTAAATTTTTACAACGTCAATACAAAATTTTATAAAAAAAGGTGACTTTAGTCACCAATTCAAGTTATAATTTCTAGGCTTTTAGACAAATACGAGCAATTTTAGACAATTCGATTCACAATTGACCAGACTTCCCCATCTGAGCGCACATAGGGAACTGAGATGGTCTTAAACCCTGTAATAAAGGGCTTATAGTAGACGTGCCAATACATGGGACTCAAATAATCAGCACAAGATTTCAGCAGACGGATTTCTGTGGATAGTTCCGCCGCTAGCTGATTAATGCGTTGGGCATGAACTTGAGCTATTTCTCTAGCTTGTTCTAATTCTTGCTCTTGGGTAAGTTGCTGGGATTGTTTTTGCCAATGTTCTAATTCAGCTTGTTTGTATTGTCGCTGTATTTCCAGCGCGGCGATCGCATCGTCTATGCCCTTGAGTTCTACAGATAATTGGGCATTTTCTCTGGCTTGGCGGCGACAAGCTTCCACCATTGCTGAAGGTGAATCATTCTTGCCAGATAATACATTATTAATACTCAGGGTAGCCCGTTCTTGCTGGAGTGCCTGAATTTCTGAGTTGAGGGTGGTGATATCTGTATGAATTTGGTTAATCATGACGGTTTATCCTTGGTAGCTTGCACCTTGGGTATCCAGAGAAAGCGATCGCACTATGGCTGTAATTCCGGTTTCTTGCCAAGCTGATAACATTGCTGACTCTACAGCCTGGGAATGCAACTTATCTACTAAAGCTAACAGTGTCGGCCCTGCACCACTAATTACCATGCCATAAGCACCAGCTTTTATTGCAGCTGCATTTACAGCATCGTAACCAGGAATCAAAGCTTGGCGATATGGTTGATGCAATTTATCTTGTAAAGCTGTGCTTAACCATTCTCCCTTACCAGTTTGCAAACCGCGCAACAATAACCCCAAATGTGCTGTATTAAAAATGGCATCTGCACGACTGACTTGGGTGGGTAAAACTTGTCGGGCTTCACTAGTGGAAAGCTCAAAATCAGGAATAGCTAACACGGGGACAATATCTTCATTCCAAGGAATATCGCAAATTGCCCAATTATCGGCACTGGTAGCAGCGAGACGACATCCTCCCAATAGGGCTGGTACGACATTATCAGGATGTCCTTCCATGGCGATCGCTAATTCCATCACCTGTAATTGAGTCAAAGGCGCACCCGCCAGTTGATTAGCACCGACTAATCCGCCGACAATAGCTGTAGCTGAACTACCCAAACCTCTCGCTAGTGGTACACCAAGCTGAATTTCCATTTTTACCGATGGCGGTGTTTGTCCTATATATTGATATAACTTGACAAAAGCCTGATACAGCAGATTACTTTCATCGGTTTGCACTCTTTCAGCTTCTGCACCTGTGACATCAATAATTAATCCACCCTCATCGAGGCGAGTGAATTTGAACTTGTTGTACAGCGTTAAGGCTGCACCGATACAGTCAAAACCAGGCCCCAAGTTAGCTGTAGTGGCGGGAACGGTAACAGTGATACTAGAAATAACAGACATCTGCAAATACTCTCCAATCATCAACCAGCATCTCATGTAAAGGGGTGATTTGCTCATGAGTATTCCTAATTGCTGCAAGGTATGGTTTGTAAAACAGAATATAGGAGTAAGCGATCGCTGATAAATTCTTGACCGAACTTTCTCAATTATGTGTAAAACTGCTTTGAATGAGTTTAATTGACCGTGAACTAAGTTTCGACACTAAACACGTTGCCAAGCATCTCCCAGATACGCCTCAAATGCAACAGCTACTTCAAAAAGAAGGAAGCGCTCATATATTTATTGATGAAGCGACAATATATATATAGTTACTCCTCCTAGAAATTCTCGAAATTAGCTATCGTTTGTGTAGCATCTCATTCGCATATCGTTTCTGACAGGAGATGGAGAGGACTAAAGTTCTGGCTACAAGCATGAGTTACTCCGGTAAACCTTGCACTTGTAATAAATCTAGTTCCTGGGCAAAAATCTCGTCAATTGGCAACATTTGCCCGTCAGTAGTCATAAATTTATGGTCTTTTGTGGCGCGAATAATTGAACCATCTGCTAAAGAATATTCAAATACTTCCTGTTCTCCTCTATTATGCCACTGGGCTATGGGTTGGGTGTAAACATTCCCATTGTCATCAACACTGTAAACATGACATTCTAAGGATTTATTGACAATTTCCCCAATAGGAATTAAGCCATATTCTACTGTTAAAATTTCTGTATCATAGCTTAAACAATATTCGGCAAACTTCAACATTTGCTCAAATAATTCGTCAGCTACTTGTTTTTTTACTCCATTCTTTGCCGCACCATCGACAAATTTCTCTCGCTGTTTCTGCATCTCAGAAACTTTTTTCTTACCCATAGCACGGCGCAATAAGTCCGCTTGTCCTAGAGAATACCCAGCCATATCTTGAGCAATTTTCATAATTTGCTCTTGATACACCATGATTCCGTAGGTTTCATTTAATATAGGTTCTAAGATATCACTCTGATAATCAATTGCTTCCCGTCCATGTTTACGGTTAATAAACTTGGGAATTAATCCTGCATCTAGAGGGCCTGGTCGATACAGTGCCAAAATAGAAGAAATATCTTCAATATTAGAAGGTTTCAAATCTCTAACTATCTGACGCATTCCTGAAGATTCTAATTGAAATATTCCTTCTAAATCGCCAGATTCTAAAAGTTGATATGATTGATTGACATCTTTGGGTAAAGTGCTGTGTTCACCTTTGGCTAAGATTTTTTGAGCTTTTCTTTCCTGACCTGTAATTTCATCTGGGTCAATGCGATAGCCTTTGGTTTGTTCAATTAAATCAAGTGTTTTTTGAATTAGGGTGAGGTTACGTAACCCCAGAAAATCCATTTTTAACAAACCCATTGATTCCAGGTCTTCCATGAAATACTGGGTAATTACTGAGCCGTCATTATTCCTTTGCAGGGGGACCATTTCATCTAATGGGTCAGCAGAAATGACTACGCCGGCTGCGTGGACACCAAAGGTTTTGTTAGTTCCTTCAATGCGGATGGCCATATCCAGCCAATGGCGTACATGGGGATTATTATCATATCTTTCTTTAAACTCTGGGGATGGGGTTTTATCCGAAATCATCACTTTGAGTTTGGTGGGTTTACCCCGGACTACGGGAATTAATTTCGCCATTTTGTCTGATTCGCCGTAGGGAATATTCAAGACTCTGGCGACATCTTTTAATACGGCTTTGGAAGTGAGGCGGTTAAAAGTAATGATTTGGGCAACTCTATCTTTACCATATTTTTGGGTGACGTATTCAATCACTTGATCGCGTTTTTCAATGCAGAAATCTGTATCAATATCTGGCATTGATTTACGTTCTGGGTTCAAGAAACGCTCGAATAGTAAGCCATGATGTACTGGGTCAATGTTGGTAATTTTCATGGCATAAGCTACCAAGGAACCAGCCGCAGAACCCCGACCAGGCCCCACAGGAATATTATTATCTCTGGCAAATTTGATGTAATCCCACACGACTAAAAAGTAGGTGGAAAAACCCATTTTTTGCAGCATTTTTAATTCATATTCCAATCTGTCTTTATAGACTTGATCTACTTCGCTGCGCGATTTACGATTTAATCTTTCTAATAATCCGTTCCAAGCTACTTCTTCGGCGTAAGTGTCGGGGGTGTGACCGGAAGGTATAGTTGGTGTGGGAATTTGCGGCTCACCCATAATATTGTAGATTCCCACTTTATCGGCGACTTCTTCTGTGGTGGCGATCGCCTCGGCAATGATATCATCTGGTAAGTGGTCACGAAATAGCAGTTTCATCTCATCGGCAGATTTGAGATATTCTGTGCCGCTATAACGCATCCGTTTATCTTCACTAATTAGCTGTCCTGTTTGAATACATAGTAAAGCATCGTGTGCCTCGACATCAAAACAAGAGATAAAATGAGAGTCGTTAGTAGCAATAAATTTAATATTTAATTCTCGCGCAATTTTAACGATTTCAACATTAACAATGCGGTCTTCTTGGGAACCGTGGTCTTGAATTTCTAAATAATAATCATCACCAAATATTTCTTTATACCATTTGGCAATTTTTCGGGCTGCATCTGGTCGATTACTGAGGATGGCTTGGGGAATTTCTCCACCTAAACAAGCACTGGTAACAATCAAACCTTCACGATATTGTTTGAGTAAATCTTTATTAATACAAGGACGGGAAAAAATTCCTTTACCTTGGACACCTTCTAGGTGAGAAATAGTAGTAATTTTAACTAAATTTTTATAACCTTGAGTATTTTTAGCTAAAACGACTTGATGATATTTAGGGCGGCGTTCTTGCTTAGTGATATCGCCGTTAATCACATACATTTCGTTGCCGATAATGGGCTTAATATTTTTACTACGGCAGATTTTAATTAATTCTACAGCACCATACATGACACCGTGATCGGTAAGGGCGATCGCTTTCATCCCCAAGGAAATAGCATGATCTACCAACTCTGGTAACTGGCTGGCTCCATCAAGCAAACTGTAATCACTGTGAATATGTAATGGGACAAAGGACATAGTGGGGAGTGGGGAGTAGAGGTGAATTTTTAACTTCCAATAACTATGGGTACAAGCCCCAACAAATTCCAACTACGAATTACGAATTACGAGACTAGCTACTACTGTAACTAACTCAGCAGGCTGAATAGGTTTAGGTAAATGTAGCTGATAACCTTCTTGAATAGCGCGGGTGCGATCTTCTGCCCTAGTATAGGCTGTTAAAGCAGCTGCGGGGATTTTACCACCTTGTTCTGGTGGTTGCGATCGCACCTTCCGAATCAATGAATAACCATCTTCATCGGGCATAGCAATATCACTGACTATAACATCTGGTTTCCAGTCTAAAATGGCTTGCAATGCCTCTGGAACCGATGCTACTGCTTTAACTTCCCCCTCATACTGTTCTAGTACCGTAGCCATAAAATCACGGGTATCAATTTCGTCATCCACAACCAGGATGCGCACACCTGAAAGACAGGGAAGAGGAAACTGAGCAAAATCTGTACTTGGACTACTTACCGACTCAGAAGTAACACTCTCAGGTTCTAACAACAGTGGTAACTTCACAGTAAAGGTTGCTCCCTGGTTTTCACCGCCACTATCCACATAGATAATGCCACCATGCAACTCTACTAAATGATGTACAATTGCCAAACCCAAGCCTAATCCACCATAGGATCTGGTACTAGAACTATCGGCTTGACGAAAGCGGTCAAAAACATAAGGAAGAAACTCAGTTTTAATGCCAATCCCTGTATCCTTGACTTCGATTTGAGCATAACTAGTTATGGTTCTGGGTAATTCTTGACTATGCTCAACGCTCTGGGAAAGTTTAATTTCTACCCTACCGCCTGTAGGTGTAAATTTGATGGCATTTGATAATAAATTCCAGATAATTTGTTGTAAACGCTCACTATCACCAGCAACTAAAAATCTAACCTGACAGGGCTGTTTTTCTGAGGAAGGAATCTGGGAGAATCTGATCTCAATTTCTTTAGCTTGGGCGGCCAGTTTAACTGTTTCAATAGCTGACTCAATTACGGGAACCAAATCGCAAGTACAAACATTTAGATGTAACTTACCCCTGATCATGCGGGATATATCCAGCAAATCTTCTACTAACTGGGTTTGTGTTCTGGCGTTCCGTTCGATAGTTTCCACCGCTCTAGCTATCTGAATGTCGCTGAGTTTGCGGCTTTGCAGTAGTTGCGCCCAACCGAGAATAGCATTCAGGGGCGATCGCAACTCATGGGATAATATAGCCAGAAATTCATCCTTCATGCGGTTAGCTGCGCGCAGTTGCTCAGTTTGCTGCTGTAAAGAACTAATTAAACTGGCTCTTTCCATGGCGATCGCAATTTGGTCACACACAGCTTGGATCATACTGCGTTGATTTTCACTAAAGCGATCGCACCTGTGGCTACCAAAACACAGAGTCCCCAAAAGCCGTCCCGATGCGATTAATGGGTAACTGTAACAAGCAGTAATTCCTAAACTCCGAATCAAAGCCGCTTTTGGTTCAGTTGATTCCTGAACATTTTCTATATAAATAGGCTGGCGTTCTTGAGCTACAGTACCGCAGATAGATATTCCCACCTCTAGACACTCATATTTTTCAGCAATTTCTTCAGACACACCTTTAAAGGATGCTAAGTGCATTAACTGAGACTTTTCATCAACTAAATAGTTGAAATAAACATCTAAATCAATCTGCTCCGCCAGTTTTTGGAAGAAACTATCCACTAGAGCTAATGGTTGCTGACTCGATAACAAATCACTAGCTGTATTAAATAGCAACTGTAACCTTTTGTAGCCTAACACCTGGGCTGTTTCGATTTCCTTGATCTTGGTAATATCTTGGAACGCCATCACACAGGTAGATGGATGACCATGCATCGCTGGTAAAGTGTCAGCAAATATGAGTAGAGAGCGCACACACTCACTGGTATGCCAATCTACCTCCAATCCATCCAAACATTCCCCACGAGCTACTCTTACCCCTGGTACTTGGTCTTTAGGAATGAGATTTCCGTCCCCATCTGTGTAGTTATAAAATTTTTCATATTCCTCTACAGGTATACCCGTGAGAAATTCACCCCCAGCTAATTCATTAGCCGCAAGATTAGCAAAAGTTACCTGCGCCGTTTCCGGTTCAATAAACAGTAATGGTAGAGGCATTTTATCCAGCAAATCTTTCAGCCATTTTTGTTGATTTTGAATTGCTGACTCTATCTGCTTGCGCTGAGTAATATCCAAAAATACGCCCACACTCCCTCTAGTCTTACCCTCTTCATCAAACAACGGCACCACAGACTCCAGCAACTTCACAACTCTGCCATTGTCATGGATAACATCGAGTTCAAAATCTAGAACTTCAACACCATGAGCCGCCGAGTAATGCATGGGTAATTCTTCTGGTAATAACTCTTTACCGTTGCAGTAGATTTTAAATTTACTTGATTTTTTACCTCTAGGCGGGCAGAGGGAAGGATTTTCATCCGGTGAAATTCCCAATTGTTGAGCAAAGTAAGGATTAACTCGAATTTTTTTGCACTCCGCATCTTCAGCCATAGCAATCCCAATGGGAATTACTTCAAATAAAGTTTGTAATTCCGTGATGCGACGTTGTAAATCCTGATTTAGTTGGATAATTTTTTCTCTAGCTTGCTGGCGTTCTCTTAAGTCCAAAATAAATACTACCGACTCTTCTCGGTTTTCACCCAAGAGAACATAACCCACTAAAACGGGAATGCGCCTACCATCTTTGTGAATATATTCTTTTTCATAAGGTGTACAAGCACCATTACGACTCGCTTGGGCTTCTGCAATTCCTTTTTCATCTAAATATAAATACTCTGGTGGTGTGATATCGCTCCACCTTAACCGACCTGATAACATATCCTCTTGTGTATAACCAATCATGCTCAGAAATGCTTCATTAGCTTCGTGAATACCCCCATACACATCACCAAACTTAATCCCAATCACGTTAGCATCTACAAAACTTCTCAGTTTTTCTTCATAAGTCCGCAGTTTTTTTTGCGCCTCCTCATGTTGACGACAAAGCCGTAAAACCACTGATGAACTTTGCCAAATCAAAATAGCAAAAATCACTATTAAGATCATGGCAAATAAGGATATAGCAAAAGCGGAACCGTATTTTCCTGCGACTTGACCTTGGAGGATTAACCAGCCTAAAACTAAGGGAATCGTAATGGTTGCTATCAGCAAACGACGAGCAATTAAGCCACCGTAGCTATCACTGATAACTACTTCCATTAATCCCTCCTTGGGATGTATCCACAGAATACCTACAGAAATTACAATAAATGTTAATCCTGTATGTAATGCCATTGATGTTGTATATGAGGCAATACGGGAAAAAAATTCTACTTGATAGCCATAGCTAACGACTACTTGTAAAGCAATCACAGCTGCTATGAGAGCTAGAATTTGTGCATACCAATAACTGCGCTGATTTTGGGTATGGGTCAAAATTAACAGAGATATACCCACCAACACAAAGTTAACAGCACTATTAAAACCCATGCGCCCTGGATGGGATGTAAATAAAGCATTAGGTTTATCTGGGAATAGTAACTCGTCAATCCCAAAGTCCCACCCGAACAAATATTGACTAACTGTAATTACACTTATAAAGGTAACAATTCCGGCACAAATTTGAGACAAGCGCCAGTAAAGAATGTTTTCACTGCTTGTTACAGCTTTTCCCTGCTGCAAAGTCCACAAGGATACACCAGATAGTAGAAAACATAAAGCTGTATTGGGCTTCATTGTGACTAAGTCAGTGTCGCCAAACCTTTTGATCCATTCGATGTCGAAAAACCAGCCAAACAACACGAAGACACCGACGAAGAAAGCGATAAAACTGCTAATTTGGGCTACTCGTAATCCATATGAATCTCGCCGTTGCAAGCGGTTAAGGTTTAACATTGAAGTTTTACCACCGAACTGTTTAGTGTAGTAATATGTAGTATTTTTGCATGACTCCAGTTAAGATAACTAGATAATTTGTAATTTAAGCTACTCACTATTGATTTATTTTGTCTCTATCTATGTGCAGATTTTTTGATTGCAGAGTCTAGATTAGATAATAATGGAGACAAAATCATCTATCTCTAAACATATTTTTAAAATTTCAGCATAATCTGACGTTTAGTAGAGATATGACTGAGAGATCAAAATTAAAATCGTATGTATAGCAATTCTCGTTCAAGTGAGGTACAAGCAGTAACGCGGATCGATACTGATAAACGCAGATAGTTTTGTACTTTATGAGACTAGGAAATACTATGGCGGGGAAATTATTTCTCAGATGAAAGACTTTTACTCCCAGGTGATTAAACTGGGAAATATACAAAAATATGCAAAACGACTCTGGTAAAACAACTTCCATTTGGATGACCACAGCAGATGTACCAGATCAATCTGTACTGGCTGAAAACGTTCGTGCTGATGTGTGCGTTGTCGGTGCAGGAATGGCTGGAATGTCTACGGCTTATATGTTAAGTCGTGCAGGTAAATCAGTTGTAGTGCTAGATGATGGCGCTATTGGTGGGGGTCAGACTTGCCGGACAACAGCACATTTATCCAATGTCTTGTCTCATTACTACTATGAGCTTGAAGATATTCATGGTCGTGATTTGACAAAATTGATTGCAGAAAGTCACACCCAAGCAATTGATACTATACAGGCGATCGCATCTCGTGAACAAATAGACTGTGAATTTGAGCGATTGAACGGTTATCTGTTTCCCCCTGACCTACAATCTCAGGATGAAATGGAACGAGAATTAGCCGCAGCCCACCGCGTCGGACTCACTGGTGTGGAACTTGTCCCCCAAGCCCCCATAGATAGCTTTAATACAGGCAGGTGTCTGTGTTTTCCCCACCAAGGACAATTTCACCCCCTGAAATACTTAGCTGGATTAGCTGAAGCAATTCAACGCCGGGGCGGGAAAATTTATACAGGAACTCACGTACAAAAAATTACAGGTGGTTTAACCGCCCGTGTGGAAACCAGCAATGGTCAAGTAGTCACAGCTGATGCTGTAGTTGTAGCCACCAATTCCCCAATTAGTAACGTAGCTACCATGCACTTTAAGCAGGCGGCTTACATGACATTTGTGATTGGTGTAAAAATACCTCGCGGTTCCATGACTAAAGCCCTTTACTGGGATACTCTCGACCCCTATCATTACGTGCGCCTGGAAAATCTGGATGAACAGTATGATCTCCTGATTGTGGGTGGAGAAGACCACAAAACCGGACAAGCTAATGATGCTGATGCCCGATATGCCAGACTAGAAGTGTGGACAAGAGAACGTTTCCCAATGGCGACAGAGAGGTTATTTCGCTGGTCGGGTCAGGTGATGAACGCTGATGATGGCATTGCTTACATTGGCAAAAATCCTCTAGATGAGGATAATATCTACATCGCCACTGGTGACACAGGTTTGGGCATGACCCACGGTACTATTGCGGGAATACTGTTGACTGATCTGATTTTGGGGCGAATTAATACCTGGGCAGAAGTCTACGACCCCTTAAGAACTAGAATTGGTGCAACAGGTGATTTTGTCTCTGAAAATATTAACGTTGCGGCTCAGTATTTAGATTGGATAACGCCAGGGGAAGTTGATTCTGTAGAAAAGATTCCCGCCGGTAGAGGTGCAGTGGTGCGTCAGGGCTTAACTAAAATTGCCGCCTATCGAGACGAAAACGGCACTTTGCATGAGCATTCAGCAGTTTGTAGCCACTTGAAATGTATAGTTGCTTGGAACTCTTCCGAAGAAACCTGGGATTGTCCTTGTCATGGTTCGCGGTTTGATGCTAAGGGTAAGGTAATTAATGGCCCCGCAATTGATGGCCTTGCACCTGCATATCAGAAGCAAACCTGAAGATTTAATTTTCACAGGATGTTTTAAAATTCACCTGGCGACTAGAAGTCGCGGCTACACAGACATGACGCGAAGCGTCTTCCCGGAGGGAAGGCCACCTACGTGGGTTATTTTTTTACTATGGTTGTTGAAAACATCCTCAGCCAGCACGTTAGGATTTTTACAGAGTTTAAATTGCAAACTGTTATGGAAAAACTGACCTTTGGTGCTGGCTGTTTTTGGGGAGTAGAGGCAGCATTTCGCAAAGTCGAGGGGGTAAAATCAACCTCAGTTGGTTACATGGGTGGACATTTTCCTAACCCGTGTTATTTAGATGTGTTATCGAGAATTACAGGTCATGCGGAAGTTGTGCAGGTGGAGTATGACCCAGAATTTGTGAGTTATGATGATTTATTGGCGGTTTTTTGGGATATTCATGACCCGACGACTCTCAACCGCCAAGGTGCAGATAAAGGAGAACAGTACAGGTCTGTGATATTTTGCCACAACGCCCAGCAGTTAGAAATGGCGCAGCAGTCAAAGGTAAAACTTCAGATGTCGGGAAAATTTGAGCAAAATATTGTCACACAAATTAAACCTGCTAGTGAATACTATTTAGCGACAGCAGAACATCAGCAGTATTTTGAGAAGAAGGGACGACGTTAGTTGAGTGTTGAGGCTGGGGAACAATTTATTATTGATACCCACTCCCTACTCCCTACTCCCTACTCCCTACCCTACGGCGTGTTTTTGCAAATCTTCAAGAGAACACACCTCTAAGGCTCTAGCATGGGTGGCTGCAAGGACAACTGGAGGTGCAACCCCTGCTTCTAATGCTTCTTGCCAACGGGCGGCACATAAACACCAGCAATCGCCTGGACGTAATCCGGGAAAATCAAATTGGGGAACTGCTGTGCTGAGGTCATTTCCCTGTAATTTCGTATACTCTAAAAATTCTGCTGTAACTTGGGCGCAAACAACGTGCATCCCAAAATCTTGACCACCTGTATTACAAAAACCGTCGCGGTAATAGCCAGTTATGGGAGATGTACAGCAACTCTCCAGGTCTGTCCCTAGTACATTTTTGGCTTCTGGCATAATCAATTCCTATTTTTTGCAGTAATTTTAATTTTAAGATTCCCTTAATACATATCCTACGCCGCGCACTGTTTGAATCAGGCGTTTGTGACTTTCATCTTCAATTTTGAGGCGTAAGTAGCGAATATATACTTCTATTACATTGGATTCTCCCATAAAGTCATAACCCCAAACGTTTTCTAAAATTTGTTCGCGGGTTAGCACTTCACGGGGATGTTCCATTAAGAATTTTAATAGTTCAAATTCTTTCATGGTCAAGTCAATTGACCGACCGCTATGTATGGCGCGACGGGTAGCGATATCTAAAATCAAATCCCCAAAGCGCAACTGTTCTGTTGTCTCAATATCTGGTTGGAGATAGAGACGAATCAATTTTAAAAAATCTTCTGGGCGATAAGGCTTGAGAAAGTAATCATCAGCCCCAGATTCTAAACAGGCTACTCGGTCATCTACTGTATCTCTGGCCATAAGTATGAGGACAGGGGCGCACATCCCAGCGTTTCTGAGATTTTTACACAATGAGAGTCCTGATTCTCCTGAGAGCATTCGGTCTACAACTATTAAAGCAGGTTGGCGATCGCGGCAGGATTGTAAACCACTAGCTGCATTATGAGCCAAAATCGCTTCATAACCTGCTTCTCGCAAATCAAAGGACAGCTGATTTGCTAAACTCTCATCTGTTTCAATCACCAAAACACAGGGACTGTGAGCCATTGTCATCATAATTGGGAATCTTTGATGAGGGATTTAAAATTGTCTAGACTTTCCTGAGAAACTTGATCAAAAAATCATCATCACAGGTAATTAGATGCAATTTTTTCCCTGATTTCAAGTTCCTCATCCAGCCTAGTGATTTCTTGCTACTAGGGTAACTCTACTGATGATGGTTTGGCGATATGTGGTAAACCCCAACCCAGTTTTTCTCGCAAAATCCGGAAAAATTCTGGTGGTTGTAAACGGATGAATCGGACACTATAGCGCGATCGCTCTAAATATACCCGATCTTCTGGAAAAATATAACATCCCCCATTTCCATCCACTACCATCACCAGTCTGGGAATATTGACTGGGTAAATGTTTACTTTTTCTGTATCCGGAAACACCAACGCCCTGGAAGCTAGGGAGTGAGGGCAAATAGGTACTAACTGCAATACTGGTACACCAGGAGTTACCACTGGACCCCCCGCACTTAAGGAATAAGCCGTTGAACCTGTGGGGGTAGAAACTATCACACCATCCGCAGCAATATCCACTGGTGCGTGTCGCCCCACAGCAATTTCAAAATGGCACATTGAGGTTAATGGTTCTCGATGCAATACCATTTCGTTTAAGCACAGGGCTTCCCACAGCACAGACTCACCGCGAAATACTTTCACAGTCAGCATGGCTTGTTCTTCAATTTCAAATTCCCCCGCCATCGCCTGTTCTAAGGCTTCTGGCAGTTGATTGACATAGGTTTCTGTCAAAAATCCCATGTGACCAGTATTCACCGTTAATAGAGGAATACCAGTGGGCGCAACTTGACGGGATGCGGCTAAAACAGTCCCATCTCCCCCTAGTACCACAGCAAACTTCATGTCTGAGTCGAAACCAGGAGGAGTCAGTCCTTCAATGGGAGTGTGGCACACAGGACTCTCTGGATTAGAGTAGCCCAATATACCACCAAGGCTGGTGGTGACAATTACATCCCAACCGGCGGAGGTCAGCTTTTCTTGCAGTTCGATAGCGATGCGACCGGCTATCGGTTTAACGTCATTGTAAATAATGCCTGCTTTCGGCACACTCAAATATCCAAGACTAAAAGATGCTTTTTACTTCTGTCATCGTGACATATTTTGGTCAATGTAGTCATTAATCTCTAAAAAAATGACTGGGAGTTGGCAGTGGGAGGAAAATTTTAACTTCCCAGTGACTGATAACTACTGACTATTAACTTTGGAAGATTGTTTAAAGGGAGTTTTTTTAGGTTTATCTTTTTTCTTTCTGGATTTAGTTTTTTCGTAGTCTAACTCTTTGAGCTTCTTCATAATTCGGCTAAAATACTCTTGCAGATAGCTTTCTAGAGTTGTGGTTTCTCCTTGGTCTAAGCCAAATACTTGATACACTTCATCCATAGGAGCATTTAAAGGTCTACCACTGGCTAAGACTTCTGTAAACTCCAGTCTGTCTGCGACGTTCCATCCCCACTGAAAGAAACGGATAACTCGCCGCACTGTACGCAGCAGGTTAATGGGCATTCTGGTGATTCTGGCTTCTTTTCCAGATAACCGTTCACAGAGCTTAATAATTTCTTCTGCACTCCAAGCACGAGTACCCACCACTGGAAAGGCTTGTTTCTCGGTAGCTGGTACACTCAAGCTGCGGATGGCAAATTTGGCGATGTCTTGAGTATCCATATAAGCCACTGGGGAAGAATTACCAGTTACCCATACTGGTTGATTTTCCAAAATGGGGATACCGTATTGACCAATTAAGCCTTGCATGAAGCCAGCCAAGCGTAAAATTGTGTAATTTATACCAGATTCAGCTAAATACTGTTCTGTACACCGCTTAATTTCCATTAGTGGGACTTCTGGATATTTATCGGCATCAAGAATAGAAAAGAATATAAAACGTTCTACGCCCGCAGTTTTTGCAGCTTGAATTAATGCTACTTTGCCATCCCAGTCTACTTGTTTAATAGTCAATGAATCTGTGGCACGAGATGTTGCAGCATCAATAACGGCGGTGACACCTGACAGCGCTTCTGTGAGGCTTTCGGGGTTACATAAGTCTCCCCGCACTAGTTCCGCACCCCATTCTTTGAGAAATGCGGCTCTTTTGGTACTCCGCACAATACATCGGACTTTATGCCCTTCATCGATAGCACGACGAGCCACTTGTCTTCCTAAGGTGCCAGTAGCACCGACGATTAATAAAGTCATGAGGGTAGTAATAAATTTTTAACTTTTATGAAATGAATCTTAACAGAATTAGCTGTGTAAATAAAAGTTTACATTATTTTAATAAACTTTAGTCATCCAAAGGTGAAGGGGGAGAGGAGGAAGTAAATTATTGCTAATTCGTTTCTAACTCCCCCTTGCTCCCTGCTCCCCTGCTCCCCTGCTGATTATTCCTCTGCGCCCTGGATTTTCAGTAGTAAAGCACCTAAAGCCCAACCTACAAAGATTAAGCCGAAGGACAATAGTGCTGCATTAAAAATTTCGCCGCCCATGAGTGTGATTCTCCTTGATGAATGGTTGATCAGCAGTCAATCTTGGGGTTTCCCTGGAGATTTCCTGTTTTGTGGACTTTTAACAAGATTGGCGTGATGTTGAAATTAAGTTTTCACAAGACCAATCTGCTTGCCTACTTTGGTTCTAGGCATTTGAATATTATGTCTACCAATTGCCTGATGCAAAGTAAACTAGCTCTACAAAGGCTACTGTTTAATTAGACCTGTGTAAATAATTCTAAACTAGTTTTATGATCAATCCTTGCTTTTAAGTGATGCAAGTCTGGGAATTACAGCGTTATTAAATAATATTATGTATGAAATTAATGGCAGGCAATCAGTAAATTCTTCTAAAGCAAGTCGCCCTCGTTTGGCTCTGACTCTGGGGGACCCGGCGGGAATTGGCCCGGAGGTTGTTTTGAGGGCTTTGGCAGATTCAGCTATTAGTCAAAACTGTGACATAACGGTTGTGGGTAGTCGGGATGTGTTGCTAGAGGTTTATCAAGGGCTGAATGGCAAAGATTTGGCTGATCCTGATGATTTACAGGTGATGGATGTGCCGTTAGATCAGGGGGCTGCAAATATTATTATAGGTAGGGGTAATGCTGCTAGTGGGGCGGCGAGTTTTGCTTATCTGGAATGTGCGATCGCCTGCACTTTATCTGGTAAATTTGATGGTATTGTCACTGGCCCCATTGCTAAATCTGCTTGGAAGTTGGCAGGTTACAATTATCCAGGGCAAACGGAACTTTTAGCGGAAAAATCAGGTGTTGACCGCTTTGGAATGTTATTTGTGGCGCGATCGCCTTATACTGGTTGGATACTCCGGACTTTACTGGCAACCACACATATTCCTCTTTGTCAAGTAGCCGATACATTAACACCGCAGTTATTAACGAGAAAATTAGATTTGCTGGTGGAGTGTTTAGAGCAAGACTTTGGTTTAAAACATGGGAGAATTGCGATCGCAGGTTTAAACCCCCACAGTGGCGAACAAGGACAACTGGGAACAGAAGAACAAGATTGGTTAATTCCCTGGTTACAACAAGAGCAGCAAAAACGCCCTCATTTTCAGTTAGATGGACCCATTCCACCAGATACAATGTGGGTGAAACCCGGTCAAGCTTGGTATGGCAAATCTTCTATACCAAATCCCGCCGATGCTTATTTAGCACTCTATCACGACCAAGGTTTAATTCCCGTAAAGTTAATGGCTTTTGACCGCGCTGTGAATACTTCCATTGGCTTACCTTTCGTGCGGACTTCACCAGATCATGGTACAGCATTTGACATTGCAGGTCAGGGAATTGCCGATGCTACCAGCATGAAAGCCGCTATAGAGTTAGCGGTGGAATTGGTTAATCAAAGGTTACTAATTTCGGGCTGATCAGATATTAACATCGATATCTGCATTGAAGGGGGATAAATTTTACTAAAAATTGTCTGCAAAACTTGCTCCTACCCCGTAAAATCCGGTTCCCTCCTCGCTTGCGGTGAACCAGCGCTGTAGGCGGGTTTCCCACCGTAGGCGACTGGTGTTCGCGTAGCGTGCCGGAGGCATCACCCGAAGGGAGAGGGTTAGGGAGGGGTTCTCTTTCTGCATCTTTATATGAAATTGGTATCAGATGTTAGATACTGCTATCCTGTGGGTATCCTCTTTAATAAGCACTGCAATTACTTAAGTAATTATTCGTTGGGATACTTTTTATCAGGGTTAAATATGAACTTACAGCCTGGGACAGATCACATATACTTGCAATATATTCAAAAATTACTCCCGAACATTCAACCGGAGAATTTATCTCAAATCGCCGCAATTCTGGAAAACACCGATTGGGATAACTCTGATTCATCAGCTGATTGGAATAACATCGCCGTAGTAGCTTTAACTGAAGCAGAACAGTGTGATGATAATTTAGCCATGCGCTCAATGTATCTAGAAATGGCTATTGAAGCTCTGAATAATGGTTTAAATATTGATGGAAATCCTGTTTGTGCAGCCCATTTAGCTTTGATCCACAGCATGATTGGGGAAAAAGCACAAGCAATGGATATATCATTTAATACTTTTATTCACACTCTCCAGCCTGCTTATACAATTGAGGAAAATCAAAGTAATTTTTTAATATATGTTTTTTCTCCTCAAAAACAATTGTCTCCCAATCAGCAGCAATGTTTAGAAGAAATTCTCTTATCTGTTAATAGTTACCAAAAAGCATTATTTTTATTAAGTGACATCCTCTCTCGCTCACAGATAGTATTTTATAATACAGCCAATCGTCGTTTTTTACATATAGCCGCTCAAGTTGTACCAAATGCAATGAAGACAATTCTCAAGCTGGGAATATCCAATTTAATGAGTAGAGAACCAGAGGGAATTTTATACTTACATCAAGCCAGAAAATTAGTCCCAAATTCAGCACCTGTACAACAAGCACTCTACTTGGCTTATGGCTATTTTCAACAAGTAGAATTAGCAGATTATTGGCAAAAAGTATCAAGTCAATTCTATCAGTCAAATGCCCTCACCCCTGAATGGGCTTGGACTCAATTACCCAAAAATAGTCCGTTTACCTATGTGCCGTTTGAAACTGATCTGATTTTAGCAGTAGAATCAAGCTTGTGTAGTATTGCCACCAGCGTATTAATTGCTGAACAAGACTGGTTTGAAAAAGAAATGGAATTTTGGCGTAATTCTATTAAACCAGGAATGACCGTAATTGATGTTGGCGCTAACGTGGGTGTATATACTTTTAGTGCTGCGGTAAAAGTTGGCTCTCAGGGACGAGTTTTCGCCGTTGAACCCTTCTCAGTTTGTGTGAATTGTTTAACAGAAACTTGTAGAATTAATCAACTTGCATGGGTCAATATTTGTGCTGGAGCCGCGAGCGATCGCAATGGTAGTATAAAATTATTGCTACACTCTGCCAACGAACTCAATCAAGTAGTTTCCAGTGATGAAGCTGAGAAAATGACCGGACAAGCTTTTCAAGAAGCCAAATGTTTCACATTAGATAGTTTAATTGAGCCAGAAAATATTACCCAAGTAGATTTTCTCAAACTAGATGCAGAAGGTCATGAAATGGCTGTGTTAATTGGAAGTGAAAAATTAATTACTGAATTTTCCCCAGTCATTTTATATGAAAATATTGCAGGTAGCCAAGGCAGTAACATTGAAGTCGCCCAGTATTTAGAGAAAATAGGCTATGAACTATTCTACTATCAACCCTATATAAACAAATTAATTCCAGCCAATTCTGATAGAGACTTTCGGGAACAATTAAACATCATTGCTTTAAAACCAGAAAAACGCTTCATGTTTGAATTTTAAACCAAACAGTTCGTAGTAAGCAATTTAGTAGGTGTAGATTGGGTTAAGCGCCGTGCTACCTAACCTACATTTATTTTTCTGTCTCTAGAGTGATAAAAACGGGTTATTTATCTGAACACATAATTTTTTATTCTATTTACCATACAACTGCCAAAAAATCACTGCTATAAATTCCATCTCCCCTTGCGGGGAGGAGTTGGGGGTGGTTTGCTACACTTTCATAAACTCATCTAAATATTACTTACTTTTGACGATAAATTTCTTTACGATGTTTCGCTTTAACTATAGTTACTAATCAAATATCATCCTGGATTTGATAAATAACTCGATAATCTTCTACTCTAATTCTGTAAAGCGACAACTCATTTTGTAATTTTTTCACTCCATCAGGACGTGGGTTAACAGCTAAATCTTGAATTTTTAACTCAATTCTTTCTCTGATATCAAGAGGTAGTTTTTTGAGTTCTTTTACCGCACCCTTGGTAAACTCAATTTGATATGTCACTATTTCAACTCTTGTTTATACTGTTCCCAGGTCAGAGTACCATTAATTTTTGCATCTTCTAATTCTGCTATTGCATCTCTAATATCCTCTTCATCTTCACATTCACTAGCATTTAACAGTTCTAAAACCTCTTCTAAAGTTCCTTCATAAGCCTGTTCTAAGCGGGCATAGATTGCTGTTAACAAAACTTGCTTTTTACTAGTAGCTTCCATCTTGATACTTAGTGTAAATTTTTTTAGGTTTTAGTTACTTATGTAAACGCATCATTTTTCTCCTCTATCTTACCAAAATTTATTCTTTCAAATTCATAGGACAGCGATTTCTAATTATATAAGGTACATCTTAGCCCCCTCATCGCTAGCGGCTAGTGGGGTAATTCATCCCGAATGCTCCGTCACATATCTTTCCCACATCTGCTGATATGCTTTCTCCATCTCACGAGTGAATTGTTCACCATTCCATAAAGGTGCAGACTTTTTACCCTGTTTTAACTTCCAAGAAATCTGTTCTCTTAATTCTGCATCCTTACCTAAACGTATTCCCCATTCTACATATTCCTCATCACTCCAGGCGATACCTTCTGTAATTCCTGCATTAATCATCATGGTATAACTGTTGCGGGCTGCAAATTGTTGTCCCACCTTCGTCACTAAGGGAATTTCTCGCCACAGTGTTTCTAAAGTAGTAGTAGCTCCATTGTAGGGAGACGTATCTAACACCACATCAGCAATGGTAAGATTAGCTCTATGAATGGCTTCTGTAGGCATAAGAGGCAGAAACTTCAAGCGATTTATGTCTACATCTTGAGATTTTGCCAAATCTCCATAAAATTTCTCAGAAGCATCTTTATCAGCGTGTCCTTTAATCAGCAAATAACTATTCGGTACTTGCTTAATAATTTCGATTTGTAATTTACTATGCTCTAGATGACGTTTATAACCGCTTTGAGTCACAAAATAGACAACAGCATCATCAGGAATATCTAGTTGTTCTCGTCTTAGCGTCGGAACATTCACCTCAAAACCATCCACCGCAACATAGGTTTGAGGTAAACGCCAGATTTTTTCTTGGTAGTAGTCTTGAGCATTTTCGGGAAGCACATAAGGATCAGCAATAAAATAATCAATTGTTGATAAACCCGTAGCATCCCAACCTAACCAAGTAACTTGAATAGGCGCAGGTTTAACTGCTAAAATTTCCACAGAAAGATCCAAAGTTAAACTATCCAAATCTACTAAAATATCAATACCATCTTCATGAATTTGTTTAATAGCTTCATGATTTTGCTTCGCGCCAAAACTGTATGATTGGTCAGATTTTTCAATAAACCACTCTTGTAATTCATTGTGGTTTTCAGCAGGTAAAATCATATAGGAATAAATCTGAAAATTTTCCCGATTATGATAATTAAAGAGCCATCGAGTAATCCAACCCACTGAATGCTCTTTAAGAGAACTAGAAATATAGCCAATTTTTAGAACTTTATTTTTTGATTTATTGCTAGGCAGGGAATAACGATATTGTTTAATAATATCTTGATCATAAATTTCTATACTTTTCCGACACAAACTCATCAAATTATTTTGCAGAGGACGAATTTTTGCAGGTTCGTCTTTAAAGTAAGGAAAGAAGAACATCGAAAAAAATAGGCGTGATACCAAGGAATTATTCTTGATTATGGGAGATTCTTGAATCAGCGCAGCGATTAATTCTTCTTGTTTGTTGATAGCTGCACAAGCCTCATCCCAATATCCTGTCGAAGTCATTAATGCTCGGATTAATGTCAGATGAGTATATACTTTTTCAATTAAGGTTTCCGAACATAAAAGCAACTTTTTCGCAACATTAATTCCTTCAACATATTGACGTGAATCTTGGTATGCTGTACTTAATTGCAGGAGGGTATCTGGATGTTCAGGACCTATTAATAATAAAACTTCCAAGATTTGGGCTGCATAACGATTTCTTTTGAAAGAACTCATGATCTTGATAACACCATAGATCACGATATATCTAAATTCACGAATATTCTGCCCTTGATGTTTAATGATATTGGTGAAGATTTTAATAAAATTTAAGGTGTAACCTGCTAGAGGTGTTAATTCTAAAATATTTTCAGTAACTTTTAAAACTAAATTAGAGTCAATTGTATTATAATCAGAGACTGATTCGAGAATTTTCAGAATATTTAATTCATCCCAATACGCATTATCTAAAATTTTTAATTGCAGTGCTAAGTCAAAACTCGACAATAAATTATTAACATCTGTGGGATTGATGCTTCTCAGATGTTGGCGAATTGTCCAAGCTAATTGTTTGTCCTCTAATTCTTCTTGGCGTTCGGCTTCCGACTCCAATATTTGAATTAGTTCCCCTGTCCAGTGGTCAATTTGTTGCTCATCATCTGTTTCACCCATTCCTAAAAACCAGGTAAGGGAAGCTTCTTCTTCCTCACCTTGTAAGAGCAGACATAATCCCAAATACCAATAATTAACCCTGACTTCTGGTTCAGCTTCAATAGCTTGTTCATAGTAACTGGCTGCTTTGTGATAATCTCCTTGGATAATGCACTGGTAGCCTTCTTGAACTTTCACAAACTCATTAATCATTCTATTTCTTCTCTATGTTATGGATAATCTATATTACTACTATTTGATTTGTGAATAGACCCTACAATACTCAATTGTTTCAGAGATAAAACCGAAATTTATATATTAATGTAACTTGTCAATGTATATTTCCCACATCTGCTGATAGGCTTTCTCCATCTCACGGGTAAACTGTTCTCCATTCCATAAAGGTGCAGACTTTTTACCTTGTCTTAATTTCCAGGAAATTTGTTGTCGTAAATTTGCATCTTTTCCTAAACGGACTCCCCATTCCACATATTCCTCATTACTCCAAGCAATACCTTCGGTAATCCCAGCATTAATCATCATGGTATAACTATTGCGGGCGGCAAATTGTTGTCCAACTTTAGTTACTAACGGAATTTCTCTCCACAGCGTTTCTAAGGTTGTAGTTGCGCCATTGTAGGGAGAGGTATCTAACACCACATCAGCAATGCTCAGATTGGCTCGATGAATGGCTTCTGTTGGCATATAAGGCAAAAACTTAAACCGATTTATGTCCACATCTTGAGATTTTGCCAAATCTCCATAAAATTTCTGAGAAGCTTCTTCATCAGCATCTCCCTTAATCAGCAAATAACTATTCGGTACTTCCTTGAGAATTTGGATTTGTAGTTTACTATGCTCAAGATGACGTTTGTAGCCTTTTTGAGTCACAAAATAAACAACAGCATCTTCAGGTATATCTAGTTGTTCTCGTCTTAGCGTCGGGAAATCAACCTCAAAACCATCTACAGCCACATAGGTTTGCGGTAAACGCCAAATTTTTTCTTGGTAATAGTCTTGAGCATTTTCAGGAAGCACATAGGGATCTGCAATAAAATAATCAATGGTTGATAAACCCGAAGCATCCCACCCTAACCAAGTAACTTGAATCGGCGCAGGTTTAATGGCTAATATTTCCGCAGAAAAGTCAAAAGTTAAACTATCCAAATCTACTAAAATATCAATACCATCTTCATAAATTTGCTTTACTGCATCATATTTTTGCTTAGAATCATAACTATATGATTTATCAGATTTTTCTATAAACCACTGTTGTAAACCATTATCAATTTCAGTAGGTAGAATCATATAAGTATATATCTGAAATTGTTCGCGGTTGTGATAAGTAAACAGCCAGCGAGAAATCCAACCTACTGAATGTTGTCTGAGAGAATGAGAAATATACCCTATTTTTAGTGCTTTCTTTTCTGTTTTATTGGTAGTCAAGGAATAATGATATTTTTTTATAATATCTTGGGCGGAAATTTCTATACTTTTCCGACATAAACTCATTAAATCATTTTGCAGAGGGCGAATTTTTGCAGGTTGATCCTGGAAGTATGGAAAAAAGAACATCGAAGCGAATAGGCGTGATACAAATACATTATGTTTGATAATGGGAGATTCTTGAATCAAGGCGGCGATTAATTCCTGTTGTCTCTTGATTGCTGCACAAGCTTCATCCCAATAACCTGTTGAAGTCATTAATGCTCTGATCAACATCATATTCGCAAATACTTTTTGCGTTAAGCTTTCTGAAAATAAAATTAACTTTTTCGCAGTATTAATTCCTTCGGCATATTGACCAGAATCTTGGTATGCTGTACTTAGTTGTAGGAGTATCTCCGGTTCTTCAGGAGCTATTAATAATAAAATTTCTAGGATCTGGGCTGCATAAGTATTTCTCTTAAAAACACTCATAATCTTCACAGCACCAGATATCATGACATAAATAAATTCACTTATCTTTTCACATTTAATTTTAATTATATTCGTGAAAATTTTAATTAAATCTAAGGTAAAATCTGCAAAAGGCGTATATTCTAAAATATCTTCAGTGATTTTTAAAATTAAATCACCTTGTACTTGGCTATAATCAGAAATTGATTCAAGAATTTCTATAAGATTTAATTCATGCCAATAATCATCATCAAATATTTTTAATTGCAGCGCTAAATGAAAACTGGACAATAAATTATTAATATCTGTGGGGTTTATGGTTCTCAGATGTTGACGAATAGTCCAAGCTAATTCTTTGTCGCTTAATTGTTCCTGACGTTGTGCTTCTGACTCCAATACGTGACTTAGTTCCGATGTACACAGATTAATTTCTTGCTCATCATCTGTTTCACCCATCCCTAAAAACCAGGTCAGTGGCGCTTCTTCTTCCTCACCTTTTAAGATGAAACATAATCCCAAATACCAGTAATAAACCTTGACATCTGGTTCAACTGTAATGGCTTTTTCAAAGTAACTTGCTGCTTTGTAATAATCTCCTTTGATGATGTATTCATAGCCTTCTTTAACTTTCACAGACTGATTAATCATGATATTTATTCTCTGTATGATTGATAATTTATTCGTGTAAATTGTCTACATATATTGACCACATCTGCTGATATGCTTTCTCCATCTCACGAGTAAACTGTTCACCATTCCATAGAGGTGCCGACTTTTTACCTTTTCTTAATTTCCCAGAAACTTGTTGGCGTAAATTCTCATCATTCCCTAAACGTACTGCCCATTCTACATATTCCGCATCACTCCAAGCTATACCTTCTGTGATACCAGCGTTGATCATCATGGTATAACTATTGCGGGCTGCAAATTGTTGTCCGACTTTCGTTACTAAGGGAATTTCTCGCCACAGGGTTTCTAAAGTTGTGGTGGCTCCATTGTAGGGATAAGTATCTAAAACCACATCTGCAAGGCTCAAATTAGCTCTATGAACCGCTTCTGATGGCATAAATGGGAGAAACTTCAAACGATTGATGTCAACATCTTGAGATTTTGACAAATCTCCATAAAATTGACGAGAACCATCTTCATCAGCTTCTCCTTTAATCAGCAAATAACTATTTGGTACTTGCTTAAGGATTGCAATTTGTAATTTTGCATGGTCAAGGTGACGTTTATACCCTTTTTGAGTCACAAAATAAACAACAGCATCTTCAGGAATATCTAATTGTTCTCGTCTTAACGTCGGGACATGAACCTCAAAGCCATCCACAGCTACATAGGTTTGGGGTAAACGCCAGATTTTTTCTTGGTAATAGTCTTGAGCATTTTCAGGAAGCACATAAGGATCTGCAATAAAATAATCAATGGTTGATAAACCGGAAGCATCCCAACCGAGCCAAGTAACTTGAATCGGCGCAGATTTAATGGCTAATATTTCAGCCGAAATATCAAAAGTTATACTATCCAAATCTACTAAAATATCAATGCCATCTTCATGAATTTGTTTAACAACTTCATAGTTTTGATTGGAGCCATAACTGTATGATTTATCAGATTTTTCTCTGAACCACTGTTGTAATCCATTGTCGCTTTCAGTGGGTAAAAGAATATAGGAATAAATCTGAAATTTTTCATGATTATGATATGTAAATAGCCATCGAGCAATCCAACCTACTGAATGCTGTCTCAGAGAATTAGAAATGTAGCCGATTTTTAAAACTTTCTCTTTTTGGTTATCAGTATGACGAGTGTAACGGAAACGTTTAATAATATCTTGGGAATTATTCTCGATATTTTTGAGACATAAACTCATCAGTTGGTTTTGCAGAGGTCGAATTATTGCCGGTTCATCTTTAATATAAGGAAAGAAGAACATGGAGGAAAATAAACGTAAGATAAAAGTATTTCTGGTGATGGGAGAAGATTCATTAATCAGAGAAGTAATTAATGATTTTTGTTGTTCTAATGCTGCACAAGTTTCATCCCAATAACCTGTCGCTCGCATTAATGACCTCATTAATAAATGATTGCTAAATACTTTTTCTGGTAAACTCTTAGCTATTAACTTTAGTTGTTTTGCTGTATCAATTCCTTTACTATATTGTTCAGAATCTTGATAGGCAATACTTAATTGAATTAGTATTTCGTGGTTTTCAGGAGCAATTAACAATAAATTTTCCAGTATATCTGCTGCATGACTAGGATTCCTGAAAGAACTCATTATTTTAACAGAAGCATATATTAATATACTGATAAAAGTTTGAGTATTCTCTCCCTGTTTATAAATAATGTTAGTAAATAATTTAATCAAATTTAAAGTAAAATTTTCCAAAGGTGCAAAGTCTAAAACTTCTTGGCTGATTTGCAAAACTAAATTAGAGTCAATAGAAATTTGATCAACATCAGATTCCAGTATTTCTCTCAGATTTAACTCTTCCAAATATTCATAATCTAAGATTTCTAATTGAATCGCTAAATGCAGACTGTGTAATAAATTATTAATATCTGTAGGATGTATGCTTCTCAGATGTTGGCGAATTGTCCAAGCTAACTGTTTTTGCTGTAATTGTTCTTGGCGTTGTGCTTCTAACTCTAATATTTGACTTAATTCCCCTGTCCACAACTGAATTTGTTGGGAATCATCTGTTTCACCCATCCCTAAAAACCAAGTCAGAGGTGCTTCTTCTTCCTCACCTTGTAAGATAAAACATAATCCTAAATACCAGTAATAAACCTTAATTTCTGGTTCAACTGCAATGGCTTCTTCAAAGTAACTCGCTGCTTTTTGATAATCTCCTTGGATGAGGTATTCATAGCCTTGTGCAACTTTCATCGGCTGATTGTTCATTCCCTTAGTTCTCTGTTCTATGGATTATCTGTTAATAGAAAAGGCACGATAAATCGTGCCTCCTCAATACTACTAAATTATTGAATTAGTTCTAGATAAGTTTAGTTCAACTATGCTAATCAGGTATGCTAATCAGGTACCAACTTGTGTACTACCACCAGCACAAGCTGTACCACTAGTTGGAGCAATAGCAACAGCACCAGGAGTATCTGTCTCGCAAAGAATAGCTACGCTGGTAGCGTCACTGGTAGGACCAGCTTGTACTATGGTTACAGCACCTGAGTAGTCTCTAAGAACTGCAACTGTACTTTCACCAGTGCTATCAGCACGAGTTCCATTGGTATCTACAGTTGTGTAGGTATAATTGACTGTTGCAGTATTAATACCTATACCTAGTATATCAACTGCTGAACCAAATACACTCTTCTCAGTGAAGTAAGCTTGTTGACCTTTGTTCAAGGAACCAACGTAGGTTTTAGCTTCAGACTGCTTGGCTTTGTTAGCTTGGTTCAAGAAGGAAGGCAGAGCGATAGCGGATAGAATACCAATGATGATGATAACAACCAACAATTCAATCAAGGTGAAACCTGATTCGTCTTTCTTTTTGTTGAGGATGTGTTGGAGGAATTTAGCTTTTAATTCGGTTTTCATGATAAGTAATTTCCCTGTGTTGTAAACTGTTTTCCCGTTCTAGATATAACTTACCCACTCTTGATCAGTTTCATATCACCCCCAGCAAAAATTTTTTTATTTTCCTGCAAATCCTCCAAAAAGCCCCATAAATCAAGGTTTTAGATTAAATGTAAATTGGGTTAAGGAACGAAACCCAACATTACCCAAGATTTTGTTTACATAAAAAGAAGCTTTTAAAGGAATTGCACCCCACCCCCAACCCAGGAGCTACGGTGTACACACAAGTCGGGAAATTCTCTTTTGTGTCATAAGACCCCACCCCGCAAGTGATGAGAGGAACTGGATTTACAGTTAAATTCGGTTTTTATATCTGAAAAATCTCTTTGGGTCAGGATGTGTGTACACCGTAGCCAGGCGAAGAGAGGAGAGCATACATATAGTGATCCAATTACCCAAGTCCTCGCCGAACCGCTCCCAATACATATACGACAGGATAAGAATTTTCCAAGTCCCCCAGACTTGGGGGATTTAGGGGGCAAGATATGCACAAATTGCGGGAGGACTAAAGGACTGAAGTTCTTACTACAAACTTAACGCTCCAGCATGACGTAACCAAAGCTTTCTAGGGTGATGAGTAACTGTTTCACTATATTGAAGGCTGCTTCTGACTCTGTAGGCTCTAAAGTCACAGGATCTAGAGGGCGAAATTGTTGCCAACGCTCTACCAAAGCCATCATCGGCTGGGGTTGCTCTAATAAAGGTATTAAGCAAGTGGCTCTTGAGGTCTCTAATTCTTTAATTCCGTCTGTGGGTGATAAGTATTGACAAATGGGAAATGGTCGCAAGTCTTGCACACAAGCAATGAGTTCTGTTTGAAACTTGGGAATTTTTAACTGAGGACACAGATGTACTGTAGAAACTCGCCAATCTGAATCACTCCATTCTGCAACTGTTAGAATATCTGCATCTGAGTCAGGATGACCACACCAAAAGTCAATCAACCTATGCACAGGATGTAGCAGTTCAAATAACTGTAGGCGTTCTTCTATAGATATATCTGGTAAGGTCATTGCCAAAAAGGTGGGTAAATTATCTGGTTCTTTGAATAAATCGACTAATTCCCACTGTCGCCAGTTCACCATACTGATAAACTCTAGGTCAGACTCTACCAAAGCTGAGAACATATCGGGGATGGTGTAACCTTTGTCGCCTTGGAACAGGTAATTCATTAAAATTCTTTCTTTACCCTCCTCTCCGTCATAATTACCATCCCAGGTGATGGCTTTGAGATGTACATGGTCTTTCAAAGCCTTCATAGTGTCTTTAACAATTTCCATTTCCATTTCTTCTGGATTTCCTTCCATTAACCCCATCATGGTGAAGAGTTGTTGGGCGCGGAAGAAATAAACTCTCTGAAGTTCGCTATGAAGATTAGTCCGAATAATTCCCTCTGGCTTTAGCACTGCTTTCATGGCTTTTAAACCCACGGTTATATCCGGTAACAGATACAAAAGTTCATCACAGTTAATATAATCAAACTGGTAATTTAGCTGGGGCAATTCTTCCAGGGATAAAACATGAAATTCGGCATTGTCAAAGCCATGATGTTCTAGCCGTTGTTGCGCTAATTTAATGGATTCTGGAGAAATATCAACGCCGACAATTTTGGCTCCTGGATTAGCTTCTGCTAATATTAATGATTTATAACCAGTTCCACATCCGGCATCTAAAATAACCTTACCTTTACTATCGATAACTTTTTGGGTTTTTAAATAATAAGATGTCACTAAGCTATGAATATAAAGTAACTTAGGTTCTTTTTTAGGTGATTTATCCAGGGGAATGCGGGGATAGGGAGAACTATCAAATTGCTGACGAATTTTTTCTAATAATTCAGATGCTATATTTACCATTACAATTTCTCCTGATAATCAATTTTGCAGTGGGAATCAGTGGTTACACCAGTTTTATTGTTCCCTATTTTGCAGATTTTTAACACAACATAAACCAAAGTTTACGCCGAAATCCTGTATTTAGTCACAATCAGGAAAATTTGGAAGTCCCCAACAGGGTAAGGTTTACGCCGAATATGGGTGATATGGAGACTGAGGACTAAAGTCCTAACTACTAGCTTGTTATGATTGACAGTAACCTATGTGGGATAGATACTGGCTGATAAAAGTATACGCAAAGGAAAGAAACTATGTCTGTTTTTCTCAAAAGTCTGAAAGAAAAAGGTTTCCTTGACAAAATTCATCTCACAATCTGTAATGTAGGATCTCGCAAATTATCATCAAACGATGACTATGGGGCTGGTGCTTGGAATTTATTTGCTCCTAACTTGACTATTTACGGTTTTGATGCTGATGCTGATGCTTGTGAAGCGGCTGAAGCTGATTTGGAAACACGGGGAATCAATTGGACTGAAAAACATATTCCTTTAGCGCTGGGTAAGTCGATAGAAGAGAGAACACTTTATGTGACTAAGCATCCTATGTGTAGTTCTCTGTATGCGCCCAATGAAGCATTTACAAATAGGTTTGCTAGTTTGCCAGAATTCTGTAATTTAGATTTTACTTTGCAGATGGAGACAACTACATTAGATTCTTTTTGCGATGCTGAAAAAATTAATACTATAGACTTTTTACAAATTGATGTTCAAGGAGCAGAATTGGAGGTTTTAAAAGGAGCATCTAAGATTTTAAGCCGTGGGGTGTTGGGAATTGAGACAGAAGTGGAATTTTCACCTATATATCTCAATCAACCTTTATTTGCTGATATAGATAGCCATTTAAGGGCGAATGATTTTACATTATTTGATTTAAGAAATTCTTATCGTGTGCGGGCGCGTTCCCCCATTGCATCAGCAGAGCGTCAGGGACAGTTGCTTTGGGGAGAGGCTTATTATCTCCAAGATCCCCTGAGAGAAAATACTAATTTCCTGATTAAGGAACCAGAAAGAATTTTGAAATTAGCTTGTATAGCTGATGTTCTTGGTTTTCCTGATTATGCTTTGGAGTTACTAGAATATTTAACAGTTAATCATGGCAGTAATCCTGAATATAACTTTGCTGAGGTTATTATCGAGACCTTATCTAATTTCCCTGAATTAGTAGAGAGGGGTTTAGATTCTTTGGCTGTAGTCGCTAGTATTCGTCCCTTCTTGAAGAATTAGAAGTAATTAATGGTGGGTTACGCTGTTGCTTTAGCGCAGCTATGCTCCTTGGGCTATACCCACCCTACAAAATTTGAGAGGAACAGGGACTGGGGTGAGGTTCTGTAGCATTACCGGGCTAATAATGCTATATTATCCATAGTCGTTATGAGTTTGTTTATATGAGTAACCCAACTGTGGAAAATTTAGTAATTATTGGTTCTGGCCCAGCAGGTTACACGGCGGCTATTTATGCGGGACGAGCGAATTTAAAACCTGTGGTGTTTGAAGGGTTTGAGGTGGGGGGTTTACCGGGTGGTCAATTAATGACCACAACGGAGGTGGAAAATTTTCCGGGGTTCCCTGCGGGGATTACGGGGCCGGAACTGATGGATAATATGAAGGCGCAAGCTGAACGCTGGGGGGCGGAACTATATACTGAGGATGTAATCTCTGTAGATTTGAGCCAGCGTCCTTTTGTTGTCCGGTCTTCAGAAAGGGAAGTTAAAGCCCATAGTATTGTGATTGCTACTGGTGCAACTGCGAAGCGTTTGGGTTTACCTAGTGAACAGTTATTCTGGAGTCGGGGTATTTCTGCTTGTGCAATTTGTGATGGTGCAGTACCAATGTTTAAGGGTGCAGAGTTGGCTGTTATTGGTGCTGGGGACTCGGCGGCGGAAGAGTCTATTTATTTAACTAAATACGCTTCTAAGGTTAATCTGCTGGTGCGTTCTGATCAAATGCGGGCTTCTAAGGCTATGCAAGACCGGGTGTTGAGTAACCCGAAAATTGAGGTACATTGGCATACTGAAGCGGTGGATATTTTCGGTGATGGTGATCTGGCTGGGGTGAGGGTGCGGAATAATCAAACTGGGTTAGAAGGTCAGCTTGATGTTAAGGGTTTGTTTTACGCTATTGGTCATAGTCCCAATACTGCTTTATTTCAAGGACAGTTGTCTCTGGATGAGGTGGGTTATGTGGTGACGAAAAATAATTCTGTGGAAACCAGTGTGGAAGGTGTGTTTGCGGCTGGGGATGTGCAAGATCATGAGTTTCGTCAAGCTATTACTGCTGCTGGTTCTGGTTGTATGGCGGCGATGTTGGCGGAACGTTGGTTATCTAGTCAGAGTTTAATTACGGAATTTCATCAGTCGGGGACGGGAGTTGATGACTTAGAAACCGATGCAGATACTAGGACTGAGGTGGAAGTGACGGTTGATTTTAATTTGCTGGTGACTCGCCATGAGGGGGGTTATGCTTTACGGAAATTATTCCATGAAAGCGATCGCCTGATCATAGTTAAATACGTTTCCCCTGGTTGCGGCCCTTGTCATACTCTCAAGCCGATATTAAATAAGGTTATAGATGAATTTGACGGGAAAATTCACTTCGTAGAAGTTGACATTGATGTACACCGAGATATTGCAGAAAATGCCAATATTATTGGTACGCCGACAATTCAGTTTTTTAAGGATAAGGAATTGTTGCACGAGGTCAAAGGTGTGAAGCAAAAGAGCGAATATCGTCAGATGATTGCAAGTTATCTTTAAAGGTTGGGGACTGGGGACTGGGGACTGGGGACTGGGGACTGGGGATTGGGGATTGGGGATTGGGGATTGGGGACTGGGGACTGGGGACTGGGGATTGGGGACGGGGGAAGACTTTTTCTAATACCCAATATCTTTACCAGATACTTAATACTCAATCATAATCATTTAGTCTAGTACCGTAGTCTTGTTGACCTTGTTTCTGAGAACGAATAAATCGACAGTAACCGTTGAGACTTTTTTCGATTCTGTCTTTAAGCTGGCTGACCCAGTTTAACTGTTGATTATTGCAATAACCTAAGCTTTCAGCAATAATAAAGGCGCTTTTGGTCTCAGCTAGTGAACCACGAGCAATGTACATAAAACGCAATCTATCTAAATAGTGATAGCGTCCATAACCTTCAGCTATGTTAAGTAATACACTGGAAGCTGCTCTTCTTAATTGGTCGCTCAAATTGTAACGCTCATAATCTGGCAAACTATCTGCTAGTCGATAAGCTGCTTTTAGTAACTTAAGACTATCTTGATAAAAATCTAAAGACTCAAAACCTTTATCGCCCATATCATCCCAATTGAAAATCACTCAATTTTATGAGAGATTTTTACCACATCCCCAGTCCCCAGTCCCCGATCCCCAATCCCCAGTCCCCAGTCCCCAATCCCCAATCCCCAGTCCCCAATCCCCAATCCCCATGACTAAACGTCAGCTACCGACTTTTTTACGTTTTGCTAAAAATCCTCAGCTTTCCCAAAAGTTAATGCTAATTGGGATAGTTATTACTTTATTTTTCCTGTTTCTGGCGTTTTTCGCGCCTGTATTACAAAGTTGGGGATGGTTGCAAAATCCTAGAGAGTTTCTCTCTAACCCCATTCAACAACCACCCTCAGCCAAATATTGGTTTGGTACAAGTCGTCTGGGACATGATGTATTTTCTCGCACATTGTTTGGCGCTCAAGTTGCCCTACAAGTAGTAATTTTAGCTACAGTGCTGAGTATGTTTATTGGTGTGCCGTTGGGGATGGTAAGCGGCTATCTAGGAGGTAAGTTAGACCGGGTGTTGCTATTTCTCATGGATAGTATTTACACTTTACCGGGGCTACTACTTTCAGTTACACTGGCTTTTGTGGTGGGAAGAGGTATTTTCAATGCGGCGATCGCCATTAGCATTGCCTACATTCCCCAATATTATCGCGTTGTCCGTAATCACACTATCAGCGTTAAAACAGAGGTATTTATTGAAGCCGCACAAGCAATGGGTGCTTCCACTTGGGTGGTACTATCCCGCTATCTATTTTTTAATGTTATTCAAAGTGTACCGGTACTATTTACCCTCAACGCCGCCGATGCCATATTAGTATTAGGGGGTTTAGGCTTTTTGGGGCTAGGACTTCCCGAAGAAGTGCCAGAATGGGGACATGATTTAAGACAAGCCTTAGAAGCCTTACCCACAGGTATTTGGTGGACTACTCTATTTCCTGGGTTAGCAATGACATTGATGGTAGTAGGGTTATCATTACTGGGTGAGGGCTTAAATGAATTTGTCAATCCTCGCTTACGGCGAGAAAATAGAATGCGGAAATAGTCAAAAATTAAGTTTTCGCGTCTACATCTTTTGGAAGTTATTACAGAGAAACTAGAGTGAAAGATAACATTTCTTTAATTGCTGCTGCTGCTGGTGGGTTTATGCTATCCGTCGCCTTAACTGGGTTATTACACGGTACACCAGTTACAAATTGGCAAAAATCAAGTATTCATTCCTCAATGGTTAGTGCAGGTATGACTACTCAGAGAACGAATAACTCAGAATTTGTTGATCGTCAAACCCACAAAGGCTAAATTAATACATAGGTTTTTATTCTGTCAGGTGATAAACTCTCAAGTTCTTGGTATTGATGTCGGGGGAACTGCAATTAAGCTGGGAAGGTTCCAAACCGATGGTACTTGCTTACAAAGTTTGACTGTGGATACTCCCCAACCATCAACGCCAGAAGCTGTTTTAGCTGTGATTATAGATGCGATCGCCCAAGTAGACCCCTATAATCAAGCTGTGGCCATTGGTGTCGGTACTCCTGGCCCGGCTGATAAAACCGGACGCATTGCCCAAATTGCCATCAACTTACCAGAATGGCGAAATGTACCTTTAGCCGACTGGCTAGAAGCTAAAACAGGTAAACCCACCGTCATTGCTAATGATGCCAACTGTGCCGGTTTAGCGGAAGCTTGGTTAGGTGCTGGTCGCCACTTTGACAATTTGATTTTATTAACTTTGGGAACTGGCGTTGGTGGTGCGATTATTTTAAATGGCAAGCTATTTGTCGGACATCAAGGCGCAGCTGGGGAACTGGGTTTAATTACCCTACACCCCGATGGACCTATATGTAAAAGTGGGAATTGGGGTTCTTTAGAACAGTATGCTTCAATTACAGCCATTCGTCGCCGTACAGGTAAGGAACCCTGGGAATTAGGCGCACTCGCCGCCGCCGGAGATATCAAAGCCTTGACTTTTTGGCAGGAATATGGTAGAGATTTGGGTATCGGTTTAGCTAGTTTAATCTATGTCTTGACACCCCAAGCAGTAATTATTGGTGGTGGTATCAGCGCCAGCTTTGAGTTTTTTCTCCCTGCATTGAAAGCAGAAATTCAGCAGCGAGTCATGGCGACATCCCGCGCAGGATTAGAGATTTTACCAGCACAATTAGGCAATTCAGCCGGAATGGTAGGTGCTGCAAAATTAGTCATTGGTAATGAGTAAATGGCACAAAGATAAGCCGAAATCTCGTCAGGGAAGGGTGTTGGGGATAGGGTATTGGGTGTAGTGTTTAAGAAAATTGAATTTTAGTACGTTCATGTGTTCAATATCTTCTTAATTCCCCACACTTCCCACTCCCCGCCTAAGACAAAGAATATCCTGTGGACTGCTGCACAAAACTTAAGATTTTTTTATAAGATTCTGGATTACTGACTGGATTAATAATAATGGGAATAGTACCATCAGGCAGCCAAAAAGTGATTCTGCCATTAGGTTCTTGACAAAAAGAACTAATAGATATGAGGTTAACTATATATTGTTTGCGCTCATAAATAATTTTTACCCAATAAGCATTATCTAGTTCCAAACCGCTAACATATTCTAAATATTCTTGCAGTTTGTCATAGTCTTCTAAATGAGCCTGTGGATTTATCACAATAGGAATAGCGGAATCAGGCAACCAAAAAGTTACTCTGCCATTTTCTTCATAGCAAAAAGCATTAACACGCTCAAAATTCACTATATATTTTTTCCTATCGTAAAGGATTTTCACCCAGTACGCCACAACATCTCCTTAAGTTTGAAGTTTATATATGAATGATGCACCCTGTACATGAAGGAAAATATCCTCAATTCCTAAGTTAATGTTGCTTAGTACCAATTCAAAACTCAAAAAAGCTACCTTCTTGAGTTTTGAATCTTTTAAGAAACTTCCACGGGTGTTGGTAAGTTAGACATGGGATGAGTCCGGTTAATCGCTGCTTCCATAAATCCTTTAAATAAAGGATGAGGAGTGCTGGGACGAGAATGAAACTCTGGGTGAAATTGACAAGCTAAAAAGAAAGGATGTTCAGGAAATTCGACAATTTCTACTAAGCGTCCATCTGGGGAAGTGCCACTAATAACATATCCAGATTCCAACAACATATCACGATAAGTATTGTTAAACTCATAGCGATGGCGGTGGCGTTCGTCAACTATTTCTTGTTGATAAAGATTAGCGGCGATAGTATTAGGAACAAGATGACAAGGATAAAGACCTAAGCGCATAGTTCCGCCTAAATCAACTACATTTTGCTGTTCTGGTAACAGGTTAATTACGGGATAGTTGGTTTCAGGATCAAATTCAGCACTGTTTGCATCTGTGAGACTCTGGACATTTCTCGCCCACTCAATCACGGCACATTGCATTCCTAAGCATAAACCTAAGAAGGGAATTTGGCGATCGCGCGCATATTGAATAGCCGCAATTTTACCATCTACCCCCCGAATCCCAAAACCTCCAGGGACTAAAATCCCATCAACACCAGCCAAATAAGTTTCCGGTGATTCCTTTTCTAAATCCTCCGAGTTCACCCATCGCAAGCGTAAATCGCCATAGGTATCAATAGCAGCATGGCGCAGGGCTTCCACCACAGACAAATAAGCATCACTTAATCGCACATACTTCCCAACAATGGCAATTTCTACAGTATACTTAGGACTGTATAGGCGCTCTACCATTGTTCGCCACTGCACCAGATTTGGTTGCCGTTGTTCCATTTGCAGCAAATCTAAAACTTGCTCTGCCAGTCCTTCCTGTTCTAAATTTAGGGGGACTTCGTAAATACTACTGGCATCTTGAGAAGTAATTACACATTCTTGGGGAACATCGCAAAATTCCGACAACTTGCGTTTTAATCCCAAAGGTAACGAGCGATCGCACCGACAGACTAAAATATCTGGTTGAATGCCAATGGATCTCAACTCCTTCACAGAATGCTGAGTCGGCTTAGTCTTCATTTCCCCAGCCGAAGCTATCCAAGGTATCAGGGTAACGTGCATATACAAGACATTTTGCCGTCCCACTTCCTTGCGTAACTGACGAATAGCTTCCAAAAAGGGCAAAGATTCAATATCCCCCACCGTACCGCCAATCTCTGTAATTAATACAGATGGATTAGTATCTTGGGCAACTGTGAGAATCCGCTCTTTAATTTCGTTGGTAATATGGGGTATAACTTGTACAGTACCGCCATTGTAGTCTCCCCGCCGCTCTTTATTAATTACCGCCTGGTAAATTGACCCAGTGGTAACACTATTTAACCGCGACATTGAGGTATCAGTAAAGCGTTCGTAATGTCCCAAGTCTAAATCTGTTTCTGCACCATCCTTGGTTACAAAAACTTCCCCATGCTGAAAAGGACTCATTGTACCGGGGTCGATATTAATATAAGGGTCCAGTTTCAAAATCGACACCGAATAATTGCGCGATTTGAGTAAACGACCCAGACTTGCTGCTACAATGCCTTTGCCAATACTGGAAACTACACCTCCAGTTACAAAAATAAACTTAGTCATAGTATAGTATTTTGAATTTTTAGCAACTTCTCAAAAAACATCCCGTCATTGTGCCACAGTCTATGTGGTGAAATCTTTTGTACCGTTGTCGTGAAAAAACTTCTAGGATTAGTAATATTAGGGTTTATCGTTACCTCCTCTGTAATAGCATTGGCAGGACCATCACTTTTAGTGGTTTATCCGCAAAACAACCACCAAACAAGTTCAGAAAAAATCTTCTTGATTGGCACAGCGCCAGCAAATGGACAGGTTTTGATCAATGGTAAGACAATTAACCGCAGTCAAGCCGGCCATTTTGCTCCCAGTTTTCCCTTACAGTTAGGAGAAAATCTCTTTACTGTACGTCACCAAAATCAACAACTAAAAATTCAAGTTACAAGGCTGGCGACACAGCCTGAGTTACCCCAAGGTTTAGCCTTCGCCAAAGATTCTCTCATTCCAGCAGCCGACATTGCTAGACTACCAGGAGAATTAATTTGTTTTAGTGCGATCGCACCCCCTAACGCCAATGTATCTGTCAATCTGGCAAATAAAACTATTTCTCTTGCACCCCAACCTCAACAGGTAAGTCTACCCAGTAATTCAGCCGCACTCATAGGAAATAACCAACCTACTGCCCAGTCTATCCCAGGAAAGTATGAAGGTTGTTCCATACTTCAAGCATCTGAGTCTGATTCCGTAAATGTAATTGACGGTAAACAGATTTCGGGTGCTGCTGTCCCCAATAATCAACCAAATCTGGATTTGGGTACACCAGAATTTCAACTAACGCTAAATGGTCAAACCATAACTCAACCAGGAACCGGTAAAATTCAAATCCTCTCACCTGGAAACTTAGAAATTGCCGAGGTAGTAGCAGATGCAGGCGTAGCACGTACAGGCCCCAGCACCGATTTTTCCCGACTCACCCCACTACCCAAAGGCACACAAGCATCAATTACAGGTCGTGACAGTGAATGGTTGCGCCTAGACTATGGCGGTTGGATTAATAGTAAAGAGACTCGCGTTTTACCAGGTGCTATTCCGCCACGCACAACAATTCGGAGTGTGGGATATCGTCGGCTTCCTCATGCTACAGAAATAGTTTTCCCTCTACAAGTTCCTGTACCCCTGAGCGTGCAACAGAGCAATGATAGTTTCACTCTCACACTTTACAACACTACAGCCCAAACAGATACAATTCGTTTAGATGATGACCCATTAATTTCTCGTCTAGATTGGCAACAGGTGGCTCCAGGACAGGCAAAATACACCTTTAACCTCAAAAAATCTCAACAGTGGGGTTATAAGTTGAAATATGAAAATACTAGCCTGATTTTAACTTTGCCTCATGCCCCCACAATGGGCAGGGAAAGACAGAAACCCCTATCTGGGATAAAAATCTTACTCGATCCGGGACATGGCGGCGCAGAATCTGGTGCAGTTGGTCCGACTGGATATCCAGAAAAAGCCGTGAATTTAGTCGTGTCTAAGTTATTCCGTAATGAGTTGGTGAAATTAGGGGCGACAGTGGTGATGACTAGGGATACTGATGTGGCAGTTTCTTTAGGCGATCGCATGGCCATGATAGATCGAGAAGCACCAGCAATGGCATTTTCCATACATTACAACGCTTTACCCGACAGTGGTGATGCTGAGAATACCAAGGGAATTGGCACTTTTTGGTATCATCCCCAAGCTCATAGCCTAGCTATATTCATGCACAACTATTTAGTTAAACAACTCAATAGACCATCATATGGTGTTTTTTGGAATAATCTCGCCCTCACCCGTCCCCACGCTGCGCCATCAGTTTTATTGGAATTAGGTTTTATGATTAACCCCCAAGAATTTGAATGGTTGACCAATTCCCAAGAACAGCAAAAATTAGCCCAGACTTTAGCTAAGGGGGTTGTTGAGTGGGTTAAATCTAGTCAAACAAGAGGTAGCGTGTAGGTATGGGAGGTGCGGGGAGTGTCAGAAGTGTCGGAAGTGTGGGGAAAAATTGTTACTATCTAATACCCAATATCCAATACCCAGTCCCTAGTCCCCAGTCCCCATTCCCCAGTCCCCAGTCCCTACTCATGCGATATTTAGGATTAATTATTCTCGGTTGTTTTGTGACACCCAGCGTAGCTTGGGCGCAAGCAAACACTCTGAAAGTGGTGTATCCGCCAACTAATCACCAAACCAATACAGAGAAAATATTCCTCTTGGGGACTGCACCAAACAGGGGAGAAGTTAGGATTAATAATCAAGTAATTCAACGCAGTAAATCTGGACATTTCGCCCCTAGCTTTCCCCTAAATGTAGGAGAAAATCTCTTTACTATCAGTTACGACAATCAACAAATTCAGATCCAGGTAAATAGAGTTGATCCTCAACCAGAAATTCCCCCAGGATTAGCCTTTGTCCAAAATTCCCTAACTCCCCAAGTTGATATTTCTCGACTACCAGGAGAAGAGATTTGTTTGAGTGCAATAGCTACTCCCAATGCTAATTTAAAGGTAAAATTGGGAGAGCAAACTGTTAACTTATCACCGCAAACAGAACAAGTATCTCTGCCTAATAATTCATTTATATATATAGATAAAAATCAACCCATCACTCAAGTTATCCCAGGTAAATATCAGGGATGTACAAGATTGGGAAGATTAACAAATGCAGAACAACCGGAATTTCAATTAACTCTCAATGGCGAAACTATCACTCAAGTCAGTCCCGGTAAAATTCATACCCTTTCACCGACTAAACTCCCTGTAGTGGAAGTCATAGCTGAGGCTGGTGTGGCGCGGACTGGCCCCAGTACCACTGATTCCCGCTTAACGCCCTTACCCAAAGGTGTGAGAGCATCTGTGACAGCTAAAGAAGGTGATTGGTTGCGTTTAGACTATGGGGCTTGGATTCATAGTCAAGAAACTCGCAGGATTCCAGGCGCAATTCCGCCACGGTCAATGATTCGCAGTATCCTATCACGGCAATTACCCACAGCCACAGAAATAGTCTTTCCTCTGCAAGTTCCTGTACCTATAACTGTAGAACAGGGCGATCGCACTTTTACCCTGACTTTACATAACACCACAGCCCAAACAGACACAATTCGCCTAGATGATGACCCCTTAATTTCTCGTCTGGATTGGCAGCAAATCGCACCTGGAACTGTGCAGTATACTTTTAACCTCAAAACAGACCAACAATGGGGATATAACCTGGAATACCGAAATACAACTTTGGTTTTGACTTTGCGTCATCCTCCAGCTATTTCCCGCAAACCACAACCTTTATCTGGGGTAGAGATTCTCTTGAATGCTGGACACGGTGGGGAAGAATTGGGTGCAGTAGGACCAACGGGTGATTTAGCTAAAGATTTAAATTTAGTGGTGACAAAACTGTTACGGGATGAATTGCGGCGACTAGGTGCAAATGTGGAGATGACTAGGGAAGATGATCGGGATTTGTCTTTGGTGTCACGTCAGAATATGATCGATCGCAAACAACCTGCGATCGCCCTAACTTTTCATTATCGATTTTTAGCTGATGATGGTGATGCAGAAAATACCAAGGGAGTCAGTAGTTATTGGTATCATCCCCAAGCCCACAGTTTAGCTGTGTTGCTGCAAAATCGGTTAGTGCAGAACTTAGGTAGGTCGTCTTTTGGGGTGTATTGGAATAATTTAGCGTTGACACGTCCCCATTCTGCACCATCGGTTTTATTGGAATTGGGTTTTATGAGTAACCCTGATGATTTCGACTTGGCGATGGATTCTCAGGAACAGAGGAAGTTAGCGCAGGTTTTGGCTGAGGGAATTGTTCAGTGGTTTAATATAGCTGGGGAGTAGGGTAAAAGCAGAATAATTAAACGCAGATGGACGCAGATAAACGCAGATAATTTTTTACTTTAGAGGTTAGAGGATGTTTTAAAACTGGAGTTTAGACTAAGCGACAGAAAACGACCCAGCAGCGCTGAGTTGAAAAGAAACAGACTTTAGAGATGAAAATCTACAATCCTAAGCAGATTCTGGTTTATTTTTGCGGGGCTTAGTTGTAGTCTTTTTGACTATGGGATAGCGAATTCTACGTTGGCGTGGTTGTCCGGTCTTCCAACCTGGAGACTTTCCACGAGGTTTGGGTGAACGGGCAGGAGTACCAATCACCGCAAAAATGCTCCCCATCGCCTGGGCAACCCTTCCAGGGGTCATTTTGTCTAATGACTTCTGCCAAGGGAGAGGATTGTCAGTAACGATATCACGTGCCAACCACAATTCCCAAGTCATCAGAGGCATGAGGTCACTCCAACGGTCACATTGCTTGGGGGTACTGAGCTTGGGCAATGTCCAGTGTAGGCGGTGCTTCAAAAAACGATACCAATGTTCAACAGTAAAACGCCGCAAGTACAGTTGCCAAACTTTTTCTAAGGTCGGCATTTGTTCCCCAACCCAAGCCAACCACAAAGGTTTTGATACTCTCAAGTTGCTTTGCTCATCTAGACGTTCAACCCTGATGAGAGACATGGGGCGTGTAGCAGTTTTACGGAAGTGTAAATTTGACCATAACCTCACCTTGACTCTTCCTAGCTTGGGATGGTTCACTTCTAAACTATGAGTGACTTCGCTCCATGTAGAGGATTCATTCAGCTTGAATTTGTCACCGTGCTTCCTGGGTCTTCCCTTTCCAGAATACGGTGGCGGTGCATTCCACAAACAAAGATTTGAACGCAACCGGACAAGAATGTCTGCTTTGATGTTGGCCGTCTTCAACAGGAAAGGGGCGCAGCCATACTCACTGTCCCAAACCGAAATTGGTCTAGTTGGTAAATTTTTACACACTTGTTGTAGTTGCCAAGTTGCCTTCTGTATTGGATTTTCCCAACTGGAAAGAGCGCTCATGTCTCAAGGGTAACGCCCAACTCCCCGAATCTTCTGGTATCCAAGCAATGGTGCTATATCCGTGACCAACGGTAATTGGTTTGTTTCCCCCTACTGTGACACTGCTATGTTCAATTGTCCTTTCCTGTAGGGTTACTGCATCCGGGCGCGACCAGGCCGTATGGTCACCTACTAACAACAGACGTTCCTGCGTTGGCACTTGTTTGATGTATAACTGCATCAGCTTTTGTCGCTGTGGTCTGCTATCTTGTAATGCCTCATAAATACTTGGCCACTTGCGTCTAAATACTGGTGATAGCGATAAATCTGCCAAGCTGTAGGCGTTACGAGTCAGCAATATTGCATCCGTTAGTTCAAAAGTTACATCATGCGCTCTACCTAAATGGTTGTACGCGGCTTGACGGAAGTCTTTTAGTTTGGCACATTTCATATTGGCAGATGAGAGTTGGTTGTTCTGCTCTCAGTTTCTGCTAATAGGGGGACTGTGTTCAATCACACCCCTTATTTTTTCCTTTGAATCCGGCTATTTAGTCTAAACTCCAGTTAAAAGTTTTAGGCGAATATAATTCGCTACTACACAGGCCAAATCCACCTGCGTGGACTAATGAAAAATCAAGGTTTCTAACCCGCGCAGGCGGGTTTAGTTTGTGTAGCCGCGACTTCTAGTCGCCAGGGCTAGTAATAATCGATACTTTACAAACATCCTCTTAGCACCTATTGCAAACAACGAATTGCGATTAACAGCCCTCGCGCTTTATTTAAAGTTTCTTCATATTCCTTCTCTGGTTCAGAATCAGCCACTAAACCTGCACCAGCTTGGACAGTTACTGTATTATTCTGCAATACCATTGTGCGAATTGCGATCGCACTATTTAATTGACCTTCAAAATCATAATAACCATAGACACCAGAATAAACACCCCGGCGACTGGGTTCTAACTCATTGATAATTTCCATCGCCCGAATTTTCGGCGCACCACTCACCGTCCCCGCAGGGAAACAAGCCTTGAGTAAATCCCAAGCTGTTTTATTTGGTGATAATTTACCCACCACATTACTGACAATGTGCATGACATGGGAATAACGCTCAACGATCATTAATTCGTCAACTTTGACGCTACCACTTTCACAAACCCGCCCCAAATCATTCCGCCCTAAATCTACTAGCATGACGTGTTCTGCTGTTTCTTTGGGGTCTTGAAGTAAATCTTCTGCAAAGGCTGCATCCTCTTTGGTGGTTTTACCCCGTGGACGTGTCCCCGCTATGGGGCGGACTGTAGCTAAGACTCCACCATCGCTATCACGTTCAGCTTTAACCATGACTTCCGGACTAGAACCGATGATTTGCCAATCTTGGAAGTTAAAGAAGGCCATGTAAGGGGAAGGATTTATCTGGCGCAGGGAGCGATAAAGGGCGAAGGGGTCCCCTGTGTATTTTGTAGCTAATTGTTGAGAAATGACTACTTGGAAAATATCGCCAGCTTTAATATATTCTTTGGCTTTTTCTACACTGGCGCAAAATTCTGGACGGGTGAAGTTGCTGGTATATTCCTCTAGACCCCCACTATTCTGCGTTCCTGGGGGAGTCCATTCTAAAATAGTTTTTTGTGGTGAAACTGGCAGAGATAATTTACACAGTATCTGGGTGACGCGATCGCACGCTTGTTCATAAGCCTGTTGCAAATCTACATTCGGGTCACGTAAATCAGCATAGGCGATCGCCCAAATTTTTCGCTTCACTTGGTCAAAAATTAACAAATGATCCACCTGCATCCATAACCCGTCAGGGATATTACGCTCATCTGGTGGATGAATTGGCACACGTGGCTCAATCCAACGAATCAATTCATAGCCCCAAAAGCCAAACAGCCCTCCAATTCCCGGCGGTAGTTGGGGTAAAGTCACTGGTTTATAGGGTTCCAGACATTCCGCTAAAGCTGTAAACGGGTCCCCTGCAAAGACAACCTGAGAACCATCTCGATGGGTTTGAGTGGTAGTGTCACCCTTGGCGGACAAAATCCACAGAGGATTGCAACCCAGCAAGCTATAACGTCCGATTTTTTCCCCCCCTTCCACTGATTCCAGCAAAAAACTATAAGGCTGACCAGCACAAACTTTGTACCAAGCAGAAACAGGGGTATCGAGGTCTGCTACCCATTCTTGATATACCGGGACAAAATTACCTTGTTTAGCTAGCTGAGAAAAATCAGAGAAATCGGGAAACATCATAAATGGATTGAGGGAATTGGATCGGGGATTAGGGATTGGGTATGAAGGATCGGGTATTGAGTCTTAGGTATCCAGAAAAAACTCTTTCCCAGTCCCCAGTCCCAGTCCCCAGTCCCCAGTCCCCAGTCCCCAATACCTAGTGTTTAAGCGTCGTGGGTAGCTTTACCACTGAACTTAAGTTTAGCGGGACTGGGATTTTCCCCAATGCTGCGAGGTACAAAACGTACTTTTTCACGTCCTGCGTTGACTTTTTCTGGGAAGACACCATCAGCCGGGTGAATGCAAGTGGTTTCTCCAGAGGGTAAAATCCGGTAAATTTTGTAGTCGGTGATTTTGAATTTCCGGAGTTGACCGCCCAAGGCAATACCATATTCTTTACGAGCTATGTATAGCAGGTTTTCGCCTTGGAGCATAGTGGACGAACCACCTGTAGGCATTTCAAAAACTTGCTCTTTGGGGCTTGTCCAAGTGATCGCGTACTTTTCCTCTTCTTTCGCTTTGGTTAGCAAGCCGCCTGTGCTACCACCAAACAGGGGTGTTTGTCCAGAAAGTTTTTCTGCCATAAAGGTTTATCTCTCTCAACGTTTTTAGGGCATCGTAACACTGCCAACCTGATCTTATGGCGATCGCGTCATAGACTGTAACAGTTTTTGGTGATTGGGGACTGGGAACTGGGGACTGGGGACTAGGAAAGTAACAATCTTCCCCCACACCCTGCTCTCCTACTTCACTACCTTTTCCCCCCTGCACCCTGCACCCTACCCCCCTGCTTCTTCTCCTCTTGGCTCATCTGAGCGATGGGAATCGTGAAATGAAACTGACTACCTTGGTCTTTACCATTTGATTCTGCCCAAATTTCCCCACCCCAGCCAGTGACAATTTGACGACTAATTGCTAATCCTAAACCCGTCCCGCCAGTGGTACGCCGCAGCGCCCCTTCTTCTTGATAAAAGCGGTCAAACACTATTTCTAAGCGATTGGGTTCAATACCACGTCCAGTATCAGCCACAGTCACCTCCACCATCTGATAGCTGTTTTGGGTGGCTGTAATTGTAATCTTGCCTTCAGGTAATGTAAATTTACAAGCGTTATCCATCAGTTTGGCGATTACCTCCACTAGCCAATCACCATCAGCTCTCACCAAAGGTAGATTTTCATTAATATCCGTTTCAATGTGGGGCGGTTTTTCCATCGCCGAACGGGTGCGAAGTCGGCTGAGGGCTAAATCTATGCACTCTTGCAACGTCAGGGATTCTGGATGCCATTGTACCCTGCCGCTTTCTAGGTTAGAAAGGGTGAGGAAATCTTGCACCAGTTTTCGCATTCGTTCTGAGTCAGAAAGTGCCGTACTCAGCATGACTTGCTGTAACTCTAAGGGCATATCGGGTTCCGTAGCCAGACTTTCTAAGCACACCTGAATTGTGGATAGGGGGGTGCGAAGTTCGTGTCCGGTAATGGCGATTAAATTACTACGGGTGCGGTCTAAGGCTTCTAGTTGTTGATTTAGCTCTTCTAGGTTGGCGTAAGCTTCTGCTTGAATTAAAGCTGCACCGATTTGAGTGGCGATCGCCTTCACCAAGTCTAACTCTCCCACTTGCCACTCATTTGGGGGAAGACTGCAATAATGTAATTCTACAATGCCTAACAAGCGACCTTGAAATAACACTGGTTCAATTAACCAAGAGCGAATCGCAAATTTTGACGCAATTGCGGATAGTTTCTGAGAATTTGTTACACGAATATCACTCAGGGTATCCGCGACACAAACACCCTCGCCCTTTTCTACTACTTCTTGGAATAAAGCATTTTCCCCTAACTGCCAAGTTTGCCCACAAATAGATAAAATATTTGGAACCAAAAACTCATGTTTAATATCAGCCTCACCATCTGTCCCTTGGGCGCGGTAAATTAAACAGCGACTAGCTCCTAAGTGTTCTCCTAGTTCTTCTGCGGCCACTTGTAGCACTTCGTGGGGGTCAAGTGATCGCCGAATTGCCGTACTAATAGAGTTGACTAAACGTTCTTTTCGTGCTTGAGCTGTGATTGAACGATAGGCTTTATGCAATTTGTACTGACTCGCTTGCAGATAAGTTACCAAGCGCTGCACAAAAGGGTCAGTGTCGATATCACAAGCAAATTCAGCCATTGATTTTACTGGCTCATTTTTGGTTTCCCCGATCCCAAACCTCTGGCGCGCTACTTTAATTTTTTCTGCCAAATCCGGTCTGTAAACCAAAATTCTGTCCAATAGCAAATCAGCCGCTTTCAGGCTAACGCCCCTTTCTGATGTCCAAATACCCTCAAACCTACGCGCAGTATCCATATCTAGACCAGGGGCGAACTCTGGTAACTGCTGGTTTTTGGCAATAGAACCCAGAGACTCTCGACACACCAAGCAAGTAGCATAGTTATCAGCAACTACCACCAAATGCCACTCTTGACTTAAGGCATCTTCTGGCTCAAAGGCTACCTTTTCGTAATATTCCGAATCATTGGCAAAATCTGTCTCTGGTGCAGATAAAACGTATATTTGATTACTACGGTTAGCTAAACGCTGATAGCGATGAGCTTCTTGGCGATAGTATCGCTCTCGTTGGAAGCTAGCAATTATCAAAGGCTGCTCTAAAGTCGCAGCCAAAACCTGATCTTCCATCGCATGGGAGAGGGCTGTTAGTGAAGCCTTGAAATATAGCTGGGGTCGCAGGTAGGTTATCGACTGTAGCAGATCACTCAGCACGGAAGACGAAATGCTCATGAATATCGTTAAGGAAAAGCCCAATCACAAAAAAAGATTCAGTTCATAGCTGCATTGTACAAATTACAACGAACTCTCAAGTGCAGCAGATAGTGAGATTCTGTTAAGAATCTTGAACAACACTGTTCACGAATGTAGTGACAGGTTTGGCAAAATTTCCAAGATTACACCAGCAAAAATTGTATATTCATCGGTCTTCACCTCCTACATAAAAATGTTTTCCTAAATTTGTCTCGATACTTATTTTGACACTCCCCGGCGTGAACACACGGGGATTCTTGGATCTAAGACATAACTTGCTCATGCAGGTTTTTACCAACAAGAGTAGAGGTTTTATCTCCCCAAGCGTTGCTTGCGTCTAGCGCAAAGGTTCCGGTATGCCCTACGGTACCCAATCCTCGACTAAGGATGATTCTAGCCGCGTTGTAAGTTTTTTTGTTATCTTTGCTGGCATTATCAGGTTGAAAATTGTAGCCTACTAAGCTCAATATACATTTAATGGGCAGCTATCATATCAGCCTGAGCCGCAATCTATTTACCTAAGATTACCCCTCAAAGCCAAATCAGTCAGTTGAAATTTCTCTTGAACGGCAATTAAGTCATCTTTAAATACATATTTAGAGACTGACATAAAAATTACTAAAAGGCTTATTTAAGGTTCGCATAGCGTGGGCGAAGGGCATATCTTTTTTACTAAGCAAAGGGACAATTAAACATATTTTTGAAATGATTGATCTGGTCAAATCAAATAATTATAATTATTGTTTAGTTATAATTAGCCTTAAGTATTTTTTGGCACTAAAAATATTTTATAGCATACCAAGCATTTAGAAAAAAATTACATGGTTGTTGGCTAAAAATCTCTATACATCTATCCGCAGAAACAACTTTAGCATCTTGGCTAAGTATTCCCTTTCCATCAGGACTGAGAAGGATCAGAATCAGTTTAATTAGCTGAAAACCAGGTTTTTTCAGCCTTGACTTTAAATATAGAAAATATAATCTTATAAAGATTTCTAATTAATTTTCGCCGTAATTATCCCACCAAAATATCTAAATTTTCACCAGTATTTAAAGGCTGGAAACCTCTCCCAGAAAGACTTTAACCTGTTGGTTTCGTTCACACACACCTGGAACAAGGAACTTTTGCTCATGACACCAGATACACTAACAACCCTGGAAACCATTTCTTTGGATGGCAAAACTTTTACTCCCGCAGCACAATTACCTATACCAGAGTGGCCTAGTGTGGTGAGCGAAAGACCACAACCAACTCTCACGGTAAAAGATGATGATTTATTTTTGGTGACAGATACAATGGGGAACATTTCTGGCTGTTCCCTGGAAGATGGTAATCCTAACGTGGGACTCTTTTGCGCTGACACCAGATTTCTCAATCGTTTAGAGTTGCAAATTGCTGGGCGATCGCCTATTCTCTTGAGCAGTACAGCTGAGAAAGGCTTTTCAGTTTCTGTACTCTGCACTAACCCCAATATTGACCAACACCTCAAAGCTGAAACCGTCGGTATTCGCCGAGAAATTGTGTTGAATGGGGCGCTATTTGAAGAAATTGAAATATCCAATTACAGCACTACAAATGTCAGCTTTGAATTGAGTATCAGCTTTGATGCAGATTTTGCCGATTTATTTGAAGTGCGTGGTGCAGAGAGAGAAAAACGGGGTAAAGTCTTACGCTCACTAGAATCAATATCCACAGAGTCTTTAACCTTAGCCTATCAAGGTTTAGATGGGTTATTTATGGAATCCCGGATACAATTCCAATATCATCAACCAGACTATTTCCAAGGTTATACAGCTATTTGGCGGTTGGATTTAGCTTCCCACGAAACCAGAAAGCTGGGTTACAGAGTCAATATGTTAACCAACAATCAGCCCAGTTCCACAGTCAGCGCCGCCCTCACGTTAGTACAAGCTAAAGCAGCTGAGTTGATGGAAGAGCAAGAATGGATGCAACAAATTACACAGATTAGATCAGATAAAAGCATCTTTAATCGTGTGATTGAGCGAGCTGAAAAGGATATGTATTTGTTACGTCAGTCTTTTGGTAAGTATAAGACTGTTTCGGCTGGTGTACCTTGGTTTTCAGCTTTATTTGGGCGGGATTCCCTAATTACAGCCTCTCAAACCCTGATGTTAAATCCTCAAATTGCTAAAGAAACCCTGATGATACTCGCCTCATATCAAGGTAAAACTGAGGATAATTGGCGCGAAGAAGAACCAGGGAAAATTTTACACGAGTTACGTTTTGGAGAAATGGCGCGTTGTCAAGAAATTCCCCACACACCATACTACGGCACAGTTGATGCCACTCCTCTATGGTTGATGTTGTATGCTGAATACTACGCTTGGACTCACGATCAAGAAACCCTAGATAAACTTTGGCCGAATGCTTTAGCAGCAATGGAATGGATTGATCGTCATCTCCAACAAAGTGGCTATTTGACCTACTACCGGAAATCTCCCAGGGGTTTAACTAATCAAGGATGGAAAGATTCTGGTGATTGTATTGTCAACCATCAGGGTGAGTTAGCAGAGGGTCCGATTGCTTTGAGTGAGGTACAAGCTTATGTTTACGCAGCTAAAATTCAGGTAGCAGAAATCGCTAAGATGAAAAAGCGACTGGATTTAGCAGAACGTTGGTTAGATGAAGCTAGACATCTCCAGGTACGTTTTAATCAAGATTTTTGGCTGAAAGACCAAGATTTCTGCGCCTTGGCTTTAGATGGCGATGGTCAACCAGTGGAAAGTATTACATCTAATCCCGGTCACTGTTTAAATTTAGGGATTTTTACACCAGAAAAAGCCTACAGTGTGGCGGAACGGTTGCGCGCGCCAGATATGTTTAATGGCTGGGGTATTCGGACTCTCAGCAGTTTGTCACCAGCTTATAATCCTATGGGTTATCATATTGGCTCAGTTTGGCCTCATGATAATTCTCTGATTGCAATGGGGTTGCGATCGCTCGGTCTGATTGATCAAGCTTTAGAAGTATTCCAAGGTTTGTTTGATATGACCAGTCAGCAGCCATATCAACGTCCCCCAGAGCTTTTCTGCGGTTACGAACGCAATGGTGATCATGCACCCGTTCGGTATCCAGTAGCTTGTACTCCCCAAGCTTGGGCGACTGGGACTATATTTCAATTGCTGCAAATGGTAGTTAATTTAGTCCCCGACGCGCAAAATAATTGCTTACGAATTATTGATCCGACTTTGCCAGAATCAATTAATTCTCTGTCATTACATAATTTAAAGGTCGGTGGTACTATCCTCGATTTGGAGTTCGAGCGTTCTGGTAGCACTACCGCTTGTCGTGTGGTGAAAAAACGGGGTAATCTCCGGGTGGTGATTGAAGCTTAACCAGGAGATTTTATGGGGGTTTATAACTAAACCCCTATTTTGATGATCTCACGCAGAGGCGCAGAGGCGCAGAGAGTAAGAATTGAGAATTTCTTAAGAAGAGTAGGAGTAGAGCTAGTTTATGGTGACACCAATAATACAACCAGCCACTCAAAGTTTATATGACCAAGATTATTATCTGTGGCTGAGAACGACTATCAACCAAATTCGCACGGGACAGTTTTCTGCGGTTGATTTGGATAATTTGCTGGAAGAGTTAGAAGGTATGGGTAGACGTGAGAAGCGCACAATTAAGAGTTTATTGATTAAGCTTCTGGAGCATCTACTAAAACTTAAGTGTTGGGATACCGAAAGAGAACGTAATCAAGGACATTGGAAAGGGGAGATTAGGATATTCCGCAGACAGATAAAAGATGAGCTTAAAGATAGTCCTAGTTTAAAACCTTATATCTTAGAAATATTTGATGAATGTTATCAAGAAGCCAGAAAAGAAGCAAGCGATCGCACTCAACTAATTATTGATATATTTCCCCTGATTCCCATTGGTTCTTTAGAACAAATCTTAGATGAAAACTGGTTTCCCCAATACATTGATCATGTTCAGGAATAGTTACAGTAGTTGTAGGGGTTCATTTTTAAACCCCCAATGCTACAAATACTAAATTATCACCTGAAGGAATTAACTGTTTAGTAACCTTCTTCCTGACGGTCTATTTTTTGTCCTGGAGAAGATTCATAAAGAGCGTCTAACTGTTGACGAGCATCTTCAACGTTAACTGAACGCATGACTAACAAAGGTTCTTTAATTAAATTACCTGCGTTGTCTAATAATTCTGGGTGGGGAATAAATTGTTTTCTGGAAGAGAGATAACCTTGATTATCTGTTGATGAATATTTACCTGGATAAGGACGCTCTCGATCAAAACTAAACATAATCAAATTGCGGATTAAGTTAGCCACTGCTATCAACGCCAAAATTGTAAAAGCCAGAATGTAAAGTAGGTGTAACATTGGGGTTTTCCTCCAAGAGCAGCAAGTTTTAAATCTTTATGCGGTAACTTTTTGCTTCGCCTTTGTTTTTATCTGGGGCGAAGATAAATATCTAACGCACGCCTCGTGCGCCTATACTTGTATGAAAAAATTTGTTAATCGTTATTTACATTAAAGTAGCATGGGATACATTTTTTGTTAATAAAATTAATATTAAGGATTTTGTATTTGTATCTTGAATGCGACTTCTATGCTGTGCTGTTTTTTGATACAGCAGTCCCCTCTCACACTTCTCTTGTTTGACGTAAGTGCATGGACACATTCCAGCATTCTGTTACCAATCTGTGCCAAGGCATTAAGGTATTCATATCAATGCCAACTTGTCCATCGGTTGCGCTAAATAGCATCTTTGCTGCCTTTAGTTCTTCTTGCGCCTGCTGTAACCGCAAAAGTAAATTAGATTGCTCTTCGTGACTCATAAATGAGAGTTGCTCGGTTTCTAACAATTCACGCGATCGCGCAAACCAATAATTAAAATCCTCCAGCAGAGGTTCTAATACCGTTTTCAGCATCTCAGTCCCTGGTAAACTCGAGTCCTGCATAAATAAAAAGTATATTTCTAACTGCTTGAATAATATTAACATTTTTTACAAAAATTAACATTTTTCTTACTCCATCCTCAGACAGGTTTTGCCAAAATTGGCGATCAGGAGGCCAAAAATAAGCTAAAATTATTATTCCCGCTAGGTCTATCAAAAATTAAGCATGAATCAAACAGTATCACCCTTGATTGGGGATTAACCTGAGAATTTTGAACTAAAACCGCATAAATGCTGAGTTGTTTCCTCATTCCTCAACCCTGAATTGCCGATGTTTATGAGAAAAGGGTAAATTAAAGAAAAATATTTTAGTCAAACTGGCAGTAATTAAAGTGCGTTTATATTTGAAGGCGTAGGGGTGAGTGATGTATGCTTCTTGAGTATTAAGTGCTAAGTAAAAAATACTCTTCTCTAGTCTCTGGGTAGATTTTTCAGAGTTTTAACTACTAAAATTATCTTTTTGCAATCACTTCGCTAATGGTTCAGCACCCGATGTCACCAAATTCAACTCTCAGTCCATCAGAACAACCGGAAAAAATATATTTACCGCGTACCAGCGAATCGGAGACATTAAAGAAGATTCGTCACACAGCTTCCCACGTAATGGCAATGGCGGTACAAAAGCTGTTTCCTAAAGCGCAAGTTACAATCGGTCCCTGGATTGAAAACGGTTTTTACTACGACTTCGATAGTCCCGAACCATTTAGCGAAAATGATTTGAAAGCCATCAAGAAAGAGATGGTAAAAATTATTAATCGCAAATTACCAGTTCTGCGGGAAGAAGTCAGCCGCGAAGAAGCCGAAAAAAGAATCTCAGAAATTCAGGAACCTTACAAACTGGAAATCCTGGGAGATATTAAACAAGAACCCATCACAATTTACCATTTGGGGAACGAATGGTGGGATTTGTGCGCCGGTCCTCATGTAGAAAACATTAGCCAATTAAACCCCAAAGCGATTGAATTAGAAAGTGTGGCTGGGGCTTATTGGCGTGGGGATGAAACCAAGGCACAGTTACAACGCATCTATGCGACTGCGTGGGAAAGTCCAGAACAACTGGCTGAGTATAAACGGCGTAAAGAAGAAGCGCTACGAAGAGACCACCGTAAACTCGGTAAGGAACTGGGATTATTTATATTTTCCGAACAAGTGGGGCCGGGTTTACCTTTGTGGACTCCTAAAGGTACTTTGTTGCGGACTATTTTAGAAGACTTCCTCAAAAAAGAACAGATCAAACGTGGCTACCAGCAGGTTGTCACTCCTCACATTGGTAGAGTTGATTTATTCAAAACTTCTGGACATTGGCAGAAATATAAAGATGACCTTTTCCCAATGATGGCAGAGAATGAGGAAGCTGCGGCACATGAACAGGGCTTTGTCCTGAAAGCGATGAATTGCCCTTTTCATATCCAAATTTATAAGAGTGAGTTACGCTCTTACCGGGAATTACCCATCAGATTGGCAGAATTTGGTACTGTTTACCGTTATGAACAATCTGGGGAACTGGGTGGTTTAACGCGAGTCAGGGGTTTCACTCAAGATGATGCTCATATTTTTGTGACTCCAGAGCAGTTGGATAGCGAATTTATCAAGGTGGTTGATCTGATATTGTCAGTAATTAAAACTCTGCAACTGGGGAATTTCAAAGCCCGACTTAGTTTCCGCGATCCAGCCAGTGATAAATATATCGGTTCGGATCAAGCTTGGAATCAAGCGGAAAATGCTATTCGTCGAGCAGTTGAAACTTTAGGGATGGATCATTTTGAAGGGATAGGAGAAGCAGCTTTCTATGGGCCAAAACTAGACTTCATTGTGAGTGACGCTTTAGAACGGGAATGGCAATTAGGAACTGTTCAGGTAGATTACAACTTACCAGAACGCTTTGATTTGGAATATGTGGCTGAAGATGGTTCCCGCCAACGTCCAGTAATGATTCACCGTGCGCCGTTTGGTTCTCTAGAACGGCTGATTGGGATTTTGATTGAAGAGTATGCCGGTGATTTTCCTTTATGGTTAGCACCTGTGCAAGCGAGATTGTTACCAGTGGGTGAAGCGCAGCTAGATTTTGCTAAGGATGTCGCCGCGAAAATGGTAGCTGAGGGTATTCGGGCTGAAGTTGATACCAGTGGCGATCGCCTGGGTAAACTTATCCGCAATGCTGAGAAGCAAAAAATACCAGTCATGGCGGTAATCGGAGCTAAAGAAGTTGAATCCAACAGCTTGAGTATTCGTACCCGTGCTTCTGGGGAGTTGGGAGCTATTTCTGTGGATGAGGTGGTGGATAAGATGAAGAGTGCGATCGCTAACTTCGAGAACTTTTAACCATCAATAGGCTAGTACAGCACGGCGGAAATAAATCAAAAGCCTATAGAACAAGCCTTTTGAGTTCCGCCTTGTGGCCTAGTCTAACCACGACTGCAAATCAAGGATACAAAGTAAAGAGGGTTTCAGTGGTCACTGAGCTTGGCGAAGTGAGAGTTATTGCGTAAGTCCTAATAGATTATGAAGGGTTATTAAACAGCACTAAATACTCTAACAATTACGCACTTTTCCTCACTTTCTTTGACAATCCGCGAATCAGATCACGCACGACATCGGTATAAATATAAGGAATTGTTAACAGCGTGATTATACTGTTGCTAAAATGTCAACTTTTATCTTCCAGTGACTTTGTTGGTACTTCAATTGCTGTAACATCAATGGTTCCGTCTGGTGTGAAGCGCTGAAAATTACCTTGTTTCACTGATAGTGACTCTCCGCAATTGGGACACTGTAACTGAGTATTATTTAAGCCTGTAAATTCATAATTACATACAGGACACTGATCAGTAACTAAATTACGTTGTAGCCACCAGCGAAACCCAAAGAAGGCAACAACGGGTGCAAATAATACCAAACCAAAGATAATTAATATTGAATTTACCAACCACCCTAAGCCTACTGATGCTAGCAACCAGAAAACTGCCAACATAGTCAGCCAAGGGCGCAGATTTTCCAGACTCAATTGCAAAAATTTTAGGCTCATTTTTAAAATTATTTTCTCGCTCTTTCTCTAGGATAACTAGTTTAATTACGAGTCAAAAGCCTATAGTCAACTACTACAAGTCAAGAAATATTAATTAGTTAGAACTATGGACTAATCACCGAGGGGAACAGCAATTCATGTAAACGCTGTTGCAAGGCTTCTATGCCAAAAAGGGCGATCGCCTGTGATCTTAACCATTCTCCTTGACAACGTTGATCGTTACCTTGCAGGATTTCAATACAAGCTGTGGCCACCGCCTCTGAATCCCGGTGGGGTACTCGCCATCCTAGTTTACCATCTTGTAAGGGGTCAGCCGAGCCATCATCATTTCCCGATAGCACGGGGACACCGCAGCTCATAGCTTCTAAATAGACAATGCCAAAGCCTTCTTGAGAGGGCATAATATAGGCATCAGCCAGGCGATAGTGTGCCATTAACTCTGCTGTGGGAATAAAACCCGCAAACACCACGCGATCGCTCACCCCTAAATCTGCTGCTAACTGCGCTAATCGTGGTTGGTCATCGCCGCGACCAATTACCAAATATTTGACTTGTGGGAAAACTTCAGCGATTTGGGGTAGGGCGCGAATTGTCACATCTACACCTTTGTAAATATCTCCTGACCACAGTCGCGCCACGGTCATTAATACTTTAGTCCCACTTAACCCATATTTTTCTACTAGTTCTGGCTGTTTAGCACCGGGAGTAAATTGATTCCTGTCAATGGCACAAGGTAGCATCTTGACTTTTTGCACATCTAGACCATTGGCAACACAAGCGCGATCGCGGCTATAACGGCTAATTGTCCAAATAGCATCTGCTGAAGCCAGAGCTTCTCTTTCACTGTTTTTCAAAGGTTCCCAAACTTCTTTACCATAAGTCAGGACTGTGTAGGGAATACCCAACGGCTGACAAATACTTTTAATTAATACCGCTAGTTTAATATGACCACAAAAAACGTGCTGGGGGCGTTTTTGCAAAATCAACTTTAGTAAAGCCCCGGACATTTTGAGCCTCCCCCACTGAGGCCACTGAGTTTGAAAATAATTAAATCTTAAATTATCTGACTCGAAAGGATTTGAGCAGTCAACACTATCTCGCAATAAAAATATTTCGGCTGTGCATTCAGCCGTCAACCCTGCATAAGCACGCAAAATATCTTTAACATAAGATTGTATCCCGCCTTCTTGAGCAAAAATCTCTAAGAACACAAAGACATGATTGATTTGTTTGTTAACTTTCCCAGGTGAAGTGACTTTGGCTGTCACCGAATTAATCGGCATTTAAATTTAAGTAAATTAAGGTCAAAATAACTGACAGTTGTGTTTCTGTGATTTTACTTGGAATCTTCTCTGGCGTATTTGAGAATGCGGAGACAATTTCTTCCATCTGTACTGCGTTCATACACAACATGGTCAGCCAATCTTCGCAGCAGAAACCATCCATATCCCCCTACTTGTAGAGTCCCTGGCTGTGGCTCTGCGATCGCATCCGGATTAAAGGGTTTTCCCTGATCCCAAATTTTCATTTCCAGTCTGTCAATCCACAAACTAACTTCAATCTCTATAGTTGTTTCTGGAGGTAAAGCACCATGAGCGTGACGAACTGCATTAGTAAAACCCTCCGCCAATGCTAAGTTGAGGCGATAAAGTTGACTTTCTGACCAGCCAAATTGAGATAAATATTCTAGAGAAAATTGCTCAAACCATTGTTGTACGTAGTTTAGGAGCTTTAGTTCGCTCTTCACCGCCAGATGGTCGTGCTGCACTATGCTAAGCATTGACCTTGACTTGCAATATAAGTTTTGTAAAAAATGCCTATATTTGTGGCTTAAGAATGAATTTTAAATTGGGAATTTATTTTCCATCCCCAACTAAATACCCACTTGCTCATATTTTCTGCTAAAACTGATGCCTGTAGGTTTCAAAATTATATCTGCCAGAACTATGAGCAAGTTAGCAACCAAATTTAAGTGGTAATTGCTCTAGTATTTTTTAGCACGTAACATTTTTATAGTCAACGGCTAAATTGGGTAGATACTCTTGAAACTACAGGCATCAAAGGCTAGTTACTGCCTAATTTAGAACAATCCCAATGTCAAGGATTTATCCAATGGTAAAGCAGCACCAATACCTAACCATAGGGTAACAAGTGTACCAAAAAGAAACACTGTGGTCGCTACTGGACGACGGAAAGGATTTTGAAACTTATTCACATTTTCCAGGAAGGGAACCAGAATTAATCCCAGAGGCACAGCAGCCATTGCTAGGACTCCCAAAAGTTTGTTAGGAAGCGATCGCAAAATCTGGAATACAGGATACAAGTACCACTCTGGTAAAATTTCCAAAGGTGTAGCGAAAGGATTTGCTGGTTCACCTGTCATTGCCGGATCTAGAACAGCTAGAGCCACAATACAAGCAAAGGAGCCCATAATCACAATGGGGAATACATACAACAAATCATTAGGCCAAGCGGGTTCACCATAGTAGTTGTGACCCATACCCTTGGCGAGTTTAGCTCTTAACTGAGGATCACTCAGATCGGGTTTTTTTTGCGTTGACATATTTTAATGCGCTCTCCTGCTCAAATTCAGTTAAAGCATTTGCCAAAGCCATCAGCTATCAGGAACCCCTTTACAGGACGGCGTGAATAGTACAACTATCTCAAATCATTTTTGACTTTTGATTTTTGACTTTCGCCTTGCGGGGGGGTCTTTAGCTTTCGACTCCCAATACAAATCTTTATTCTTATTGTCACTTATGAGTTATTAATTGCTGATTTCTCATAAGTTTAAAACAAACATTTGCATCTGGGAACCAAAAGCTGTCACCTTTTTACATTTTGGCTTCATTATTGAAATTACAAAGGGCCAGAAATACCTTGTTTGCGGATCATCAAGAAGTGGAACAGCATGAATACTGCAATTAACCAAGGTAGAACAAAAGTGTGAGCGCTGTAATAGCGAGTCAGTGTGGCTTGACCAACACTAGAACCACCGCGTAACATATCAGAGATAAAAACGCCAACTACCGGAATTGCTTCTGGTACGCCGCTCACAATTTTTACAGCCCAGTAACCAACTTGGTCCCAAGGTAGGGAGTAGCCAGTCACACCGAAAGAAACGGTGATTACAGCCAGAATTACACCACTTACCCAAGTCAATTCACGGGGTTTTTTGAACCCACCTGTGAGGTACACCCGGAAAGTGTGCAGAATCATCATTAACACCATCATGCTGGCGGACCAACGATGAATGGAGCGAATTAACCAACCAAAGCTGACATCATTCATGATGTACTCTACCGAAGAATAAGCTTCAGCCACTGTGGGCTTGTAGTAGAAGGTCATCGCAAATCCAGTAGCAAACTGAATCAGGAAGCAAACTAGGGTAATTCCGCCCAAGCAATAAAAGATATTTACATGGGGAGGGACATACTTGCTAGTTACATCCTCCGCGAGCGCTTCAATCTCTAAGCGCTCCTCAAACCAGTCGTAAACGTTGGCCATACAATCTCAAGTTCCTAAAAATCGGTTGCGGTTGATCAATCTCCCAATTAACAATCTTGGGATTTTCACAAAGGGGAGTTTTTTCGTTTGCCTTTCAGCCTTCAGAATGATAAGACTTTTCAGAAACTTAACACTCTGTAAATATGGAATATATTGCGTTCTCTTGGCAAGACAACAGCAAAATGCTGGACACCAAGTAGATTTTATCGTTTGCTGAGTGGAATGCAGCTCATCAGTTCTTTGCAACAACTTGATGAGAGGAATGCATGACTTCTATAAAAAAAGTAACATAATTGAGATATACATTTCATCAACAATCAGCTAACCAAGCATTTTTAAGCATTTTGGGAGCAAGTGGAATTTGAAAATGGGGTTCATGCAAAAACAGGTTTTTCGGCTAGGATTTTCACTACTATTGGCTTTTGGGTTGGTTCTGGGCGCTTTTATCCCACCAGCTACAGCGTTAACAGATGACCAAAAATTAGTTTCCGAAGTTTGGCGAATTGTCAACCGCACTTATTTAGATGACACATTTAATCATCAAAATTGGTCGCAGGCGAGGCAAAAAGCTCTAGAGAAACCGTTAAAAGATCATGAAGCAGCCTATGCAGCAATTCAGAAAATGCTCAAAACTCTGGGTGATCCTTTTACCCGGTTTTTAGACCCGGAGCAGTACCGCAGTTTGCAGGTGAATACTTCTGGTGAACTGACTGGGGTGGGGTTGCAAATTGCCCTGAATCCAGAAACAGGACAGTTGGAAGTAGTTACGCCGATTATCGACTCACCAGCAGATATGGCTGGGATTAAACCCCGCGATCGCATTTTGAAAATTGAAGGCATAGTCACAGATAATTTAACTCTGGATGAAGCCGCCGCCAGAATGCGCGGGCCTGCTGGTACTGCCGTGACACTTGTGATTGCACGAGAGGGTATAGAGGAAAAAGAATTTAGAATAGTGCGCGATCGCATTGAGCTTAATCCTGTGATAGCAGACCTCCGTCTTTCTCCTCAAGGCACACCCATTGGCTACTTACGCCTGACTCAATTTAATGCTAACGCCTCTATGGAATTAGCACACGCCATTTCTAGTCTAGAGAAAAAAGGCGCAGCTGCCTATATTTTAGATTTACGCAATAATCCCGGTGGGTTATTACAATCAGGAATTGAAATTGCCCGTCAGTGGTTAAATTCCGGTACCATCGTCTATACCGTCAATCGCCAAGGTATTCAGGGCAGTTTTGAATCCTTTGGTCCAGCCTTGACCGACGATCCTCTGGTAATTTTAGTCAATGAAGGAACCGCCAGCGCCAGTGAGATTCTCGCCGGTGCGCTACAAGACAACGGGCGTGCTACCTTGGTGGGCGAAACTACCTTTGGTAAAGGCTTAATTCAGTCTCTATTTGAATTATCCGATGGTTCTGGTTTAGCCGTAACCATTGCTAAGTACGAAACCCCTTCACATCGGGATATTAACAAATTAGGCATTAACCCCGATCAAGTTATTCCCCAAGGCTCAATGACCCGCACAGAGATTGCTACAGAGGCGGATATGCAATATCAAGCAGCGCTGGAATTATTGCAGACCAATCCTGTATTGGCGGGAGTAGAAGAGGCAGGGGTGCAGGGAGCAGGGAGCAGGGGGGAGTAGGGAGTAGGGAGTCTGGGGAGTCTGGGGAGTGTGGGAGTAGGGGGGAAATTTTGACTTCCAATAACTATGGTTACAAGCCCCCACAGATTCCAACTACGAATTACGTTAGCGAAGCTCCTCTGAAAGAGGCATTACGAATTACAAGCCGTTGGTAGGCATTATCTATGACTCGTTTACCTCGGAGGAAACCTGTGTTAGCACCAGGACAAATATACTGGAGTGTTTCTGGTGTGAAACGCTCTCGGAGTAATTCCACACTTTTAATTTGTCTGGGCCAGTGAAAGGTTTTGGTAGTGCAAAACGCTATTGGCTCTCCTTCTGGGCTGGGTACTAAATGACGACCAGAAAATAACACACCTCCCAAATGATTGTAGTAAAGGCAAGAGGAACCGGGAGAATGTCCACTTGTCCAGATAACTTGCGCGGTGGAATTAAGTTTAAATTCCTGGCGAAAGGTGGTGACAGTTAATCCTGGTAATAAATAGGCTTCTTGCTCTTGAATCAGGACTTCGCAACTTAAGGCTTGCTGAAGTTGTGCTGTTTTCCCAATCGCACCCCGGTGAGTGAGAAATAACCAACGTACCCCGCCATGCGATCGCAAAAACTCAAGATTACTGGGGTCATTAGCCGGGGAATCTATCAGGATATTGCCTTCGTTTCCTACAATGAAATAAGAGGTTCCCCCTAATGTGTCCCGATTTGGTGGAAAGGCAAAGATGGTATCTAACACCGGACGAGGTTGTTTAGCTGTCTGACTTGGCTGTTGAGGTAAGGGACACATGAGCAAAAACCGAAAGTGAGGAGTGGTAAAAATTAGGTGACAGAATTAAACTTCTTAATAGTTAACACTTAGGAATCAATTAAATCTGTTAACTGTTATCAATAAATTGGGGTTTAGATTCTGTCTAGTATTGCAGGTCGTGATACCAAAACACTAGTGAGACATTTTGGCCAAATTACTGAAGAGCAAATGACATTTTTGTTTCTCCTCCTACTGGGAATAGCTACTTATTTAATTGTGCAGCGCACTGTCGCTGAGATCACTCGGACACCAGTTTGGTTACTGTGGCTGGTGTTAATGACTCCAGCGTTAATCTTGGGCGGATGGACTTTGATGTACGGGACAGAACAACCTCCGCCATCACCACTGATTATTTGGCCATCAATTATCTGTCTTCTGTTATACTGGCTATTGTTTCAATGGGGACGTAGCACCCCAAGAGATACACAAAATCAACCCCAAGCTATTGCATCACAATCGGTTATCCATCCTACCGCAGAACCAGTACCAGTGCGTCCCATTGAACCAACGGAAGAAACCCAACTGAGAAATTGTTTTCCCTGGTCTGTTTACTACATCCACAACATTGAGTACAGACCCCAGGCTGTGATCTGTCGGGGTCAGATCAGAACAACACCTACTCAGGCTTATCAAAAGATTAAGGCGAATATTGAAGCTGAATTTGGCGATCGCTTTCTCGTGATTTTTCAAGAAGGTTTTAATGGTAAACCTTTCTTTGTCCTTGTACCAAATACTCAAGCAGCAAAAAGTACCAGAGAGCAAGAACAAATCACACGTCCAGGACTAGCTTTATTTTTGCTACTGGCTACTTTAGTGACTACAACTTTAGTCGGCGCGCAAATGGCCGGGTTTAAACCGGAAGAATTAGCATCTAACCCCAGCATTTTGTGGCAAGGATTACCCTATGCTTTAGGGCTAATGACTATTTTGGGCATCCATGAACTTGGTCATTATTTGACAGCCCGATACTACAAAATTCGGGCGACGTTGCCTTATTTTATCCCTCTACCCGTATTTTTAGGCACTTTCGGCGCATTTATTCAAATGCGTAGTCCGATTCCTCACCGCAAAGCCTTATTTGACTTGAGTATTGCTGGGCCATTAGCAGGTTTTGTGATCACTTTACCCTTGCTGATTTGGGGTTTGGTTAATTCTGAAATAGTTCCTCTCAATGAAGAAGCAGGATTGTTAAACAGAGAAGCTCTTAATCCCAAATCGTCCATTCTATTAGCATTTATATCTAAATTAGCACTAGGGAGCGAGTTAACCTCAACATCAGCCATTAACCTGCATCCCATAGCCATAGCAGGTTTTTTGGGGCTAATTGTCACCGCGTTAAATTTGATGCCAGTGGGACAACTAGACGGGGGCCACATTGTTCATGCGATGTTTGGGCAGAAAAGCGCTTTAGTAATTGGTCAAGTCTCCCGGTTACTACTGTTACTGCTTTCCCTGGTGCAGCAAGCATTTTTACCCTGGGCAATTATCTTATTATTTATCCCCTTGATTGATGAACCTGCTTTGAATGATGTCACGGAACTGGATAATAAACGAGATATTTTAGGATTAATGGCAATGGCATTGTTGATTATTATTGTCCTACCACTACCCCAGGCGATCGCTAACTTGTTGCAAATTTAACTCTAATTTTGGTTGAGGGGGAGTAACTTTCAACTAATCTTCTCTCCCTAGTTTCTCAAATCTGACTGAAGCAAGCAGGGGTGCAAGAGGGAAAAGCAAAAACTCGAAAATTACTTTCCCCTGTATAGAAAGCAATCTGGTCACAAGTCCCCGAATTTATTTTCTCCCCTGCTCCCCTACCTCTTTTTTAACTGGAAGTGGAATCAGCCGTTTCAGATGCTTTAGCAGCTGCTGAAGTAACACCCATGCGGATTTCTGAAGTAAAGGAAGCCATACTAAAGCCACCAAAACGCTTCAGCACACTCACCCGCATTCGTAAATTAGGACTAGCAAACCACAAGCGTTCCTCAGAAGACATAGTTTCATACTCTGTAATTAGAGTTAAAGCGCCATCGCTACCCATTTTGTAACTACCAGCAACTGGGGCTTTCTCCGCATAACCCATTTCTCGCAGTAACTTACCTTCATGGGGGTTATTTGCATCCGGGATAGTCGCTAACACGGTGGAACCAGTGTGTTTTTCTTCATCCCATTCCATAGTGCCATTCCAGGTAACTCTAGCACCACAGGAAGCAGTACCAGGATCAATTTCGTATTGTTCACATAGTTTAATTACCTCTGGATGATCTGCTGGTAAACTTTCAACTACCAGCTCTGATTTACCGTCTTCAGATTGTTTAAAAGCCAAATGGTGACTAGTCCGATGGGAAAACCATTTACCAGCACTCAACTCAAAAAATTCTTCAATATTCATGAATAAAATTACCCTGAAAGAAAACACTCAATGTCCTGGTAGGGAGTAAAAAATGAAGGTTAAGCTTGATTACCTGGTTTTTCCAGCCTTACCAAAGAAATCCTCGCCGCTTCCGCAACGTTGGGATGCTGATCTTTTTCTAAGTATTTTAGAGCTGAAATACTCTTAGTAGTGGGAAGATTTCCCAAGGCTTCTGCTAAACGTTGACGAACTAACCAATCTTCTGACTGAGCAAAGCGGAGAATACTATCTACAGATTCAATATCTTGGATTTCCCCTAGTGCCGAAATCGCTGCTTCTTGCAACACAGTTTCCTTGCTATCCAATGCTTGAATTAAAACATCATGGGCCCGTGGATCTTTAATGTTACCCAGAGCAACGGCTGCACTAAAGCGCACTAACCAATCAGTATCTTCATAAAATGTCCTAGACAGGATCTCAAAGGCTCTCGCATCACCCAAATATCCTAAAGCTCCAGCAGCATCGGCACGAATGCCATAATCTGGGTCATTTTCGAGGATTTTTACTAAAATTTCATAAGATTCTCCTGTAGGCTTGACTCCCAGGGCAAATATAGCCATTGATCGCAGTTGTAGCGATTCATCATCCAATACTTTTTTAATTAAAGGTACGGCTTCTTCTGGGGATATATGACGCAAACTGGCAAGAGCTACCATGCGATCGCGCAAATTCGGACTTTCTAACTGGGCAGATATTTCTTCTAAGGGTAGAGTAACCATTTATGTTCCAGAGTTTTCTTAATTTATCTTTACTTATCTTTACTTTAACCGATTCTTTTTTCAGACTTTGATCACAACTCTCCACACCTCCCCACACCCGCCGCACTCCCCTAAAAAAAAAGCCCCACGGATAAATCCGGGGGACAGTAAATAAGATGAAGTTTTGAGATATAGCAATCGCCAAGGAGGTTAGGACATAAACGGATAATAAAACCGAGACACCAAAAGGGTCTTAACCCAGTCCCCAGTCCCCAGTCCCCAGTCACCAGTCCCCAGCGATAAATCTACTCAGCTAACGCCCGATTTGTCACCGCTCGTTGTAACTGAGCTAAAGCGCGATTGTAATCTAAGATAGCTGTAATCCGATTACCTTCAGCTCTTGTCAAGTCATTTTCGGAGTTAATGACATCAGTTTGAGTACCCACACCCGCTTGGAATCGTAACCTTGCCAAACGGAGAGCTTCTCTAGCCTGTTCTAAAGCAGTATCGGCAGTTTGGACGTTTTCCAAATTAGCTCTTTGAGTGGAAAAGGCTTGTTCTACCTGAAAACGGATTTGGTTACGCTGTTCACTAAATCGAGTTTCGGCGATCGCCACATTACTCTGAGCTTGAGCTGCACTAGCCCTAGTCGCTCCCCCATCGAACAAATTCAAACTCGCCCTGACTCCCACAGAATAACCATCAGTCAGACTAGCACCATCATCAAATTGATCTTGCACACCATAACTAGCAATCAAGCTGACTTGAGGCCCCAGTCTAGCCAACTCGGCTCGCCGTTGTTGTTCATTGATATTGCGCTGTGCCAATAGCTGTTGTAACTCAGGACGATTTTGAAACGCTAAAACAATGCTGTTTTCTAAATCTTGATTCCACAAACCAGCTAACTGCACAGGGTCTGCTGCACTCAAATTTAATGATGGTGGCACACTTAAGCGAGTAGCCAAGCGGCGACGGGAAATTTGTTGTTGGGAAAGATTATTAGTCAATTCTTGCTGGGAATTTGCCAAATTTACTTGGGATTGCAACACATCAAATCTTGTCCCCACTCCAGCCCGTTCTAAAGACTCTGCATTTTCCAAACTAGCCTGAGCATTTTCCACAGCAGACCGAGCAATCCGCACTCTTTCATCTGCTTGTTGCAAATCATAGTATTCCGTAGAGACACTCAGGCGAATTTCTTCAGATTGGTTCTCTACAGCCAACTCACTCAACCTCACCTGTTCCTCAGCCTGTCTCACATTAGCGTTCCGTCTACCAGAAGTAAAAAGCTCATAACTTAATTGAGCTTCACCCCTAAAGACTGTGTTAGTTTCGGCCTGTGATGTGATGGGATTGAGATTCCTTTGTCGCTGTTCTTCAGCCGAGCGACTGCGAGTCACATCAGCATTCAAACTCACATTAGGCAAAAAAGCAGCTTCTGCTTGGCGGAGAGCCGCTTGAGAGCGTTCTAGCTCCAATATTGACACCTGTAAATCTCGATTATTCCGCTTTGCCAGTTCTAAAGCCTGTGCCAAAGTAATGGGCTGATTACCTTCTAATCTGACTTCCTCTGGTGTAGTTGGCAATTGTAAAGGATTAGGACTAGGATTTAGGTTCTCAGGAATGGTCATCGCCCCACTAGGGACAAATTCCTGATTTGCTGGCGTTTGCAGAGGAATTTGACCAGTTTGACCAGGTGTAAAGTCTTCAGTGGCTCGTGGCGCACCAATTAACTCCCCGGAACTATTTCCCCCACCTGAAGTAGGATATGTCAGATTTTGTTCAGCGCATACACTATCAGAGAAACAACTATCCACTACTGGTAACTGTCTAGTTTCACTACTTACAAACTCAGTGGGTAAAACTGTGGATAACTGAGTTTCCGGTTGTTTCGGCAAGGCTGCTGATGGCTGTGAACCAGACAATGAAAAAATAGCTGGGTAGACAGAACTTACTTGGGTCGTGACAGTAGCAACAGATGTTTTCTGTAATTCCTGTTCAGAAGTAACGACTGGAATTGTTTGTTCACTGGTTTTAAAATCATCCTGTTCTCCACTGGGGGCAGAACTTAAAGAATCTGTAAAACTGGAAAATTTAACTTCATTTTCTTGAGCAGTTTTTTCTCTGGTTACACCAGTATTTCCTGTCCAAATAATTGAGAAGTTTTGAGTACTTGACCATTGTAAATCCAGTGCTGTTTCCCCAGATTCAGGTACTATGTCTGGAAAAATCTGTGTCTGATTATTAGGCAGTTGAGTATTAATATTATCTGCCATCCAAGTGCGACTATCAGTAAAAGTCAAGACACTGGGAGAGGACGTAAGTTTGAAATTACTTACTGTCCCAGCCAAGGCTGGCTGGCTTGTTAATACTGCTGCTGTGACACTCGGCAAGAAACTATAGAATAAGTATTGTCCTTTCACCGCATCCCCTCACACGAAAATCAATACTAGCGGCAGAAAATTCTTCTTCTCCAAAAAATATAGCATGATCCTAAATTTAGAGATGAATATACTGCGACACTAAATTAAGAATCAGAAGTTGGTTTTTTTTCAAAACGTTGCACTATCCGAGACAGTTCCGCCTTTTCATCGATACTAACGCGGGTAGGCGCACCACTAATAATTCTTTCGTAGTTACGGAAAGAATCTTTAATTTCGGGTCCATCAGCAGTAATATTGTACTCCCGAATGCCTTTGTCGTGCCAAGAACCGCGCATTTTAAACACATTAATTGCCCGTGACATTTCCCCACGAATTTCCACGTATTGCAACATCAAAATCGTGTCGGTAATTGTGGAAATATGGGAATCAGTAATGGAATGTGAACCGAGAAATTTGTCAGTTGTATTGGTAAAAAAACCAGTTATTTCTTCTTGCTTGGCATACCCAGTTACACCAATGACAAACTGACGAAAGGCATTATTACTAACTCCTCTAGCCATTGCAGAAAGGGAGTCAATGGCAATGCGAGATGGCTTAAACAATTCAATTTCTGATTTAATAATTTGCAGGTGATCTTCTAAACCAGTTGATTCAGGATAGGTACAAATTATTTTGAGTAAGCCTTGTCGTTCTAATTCTTCAAAGTCAATTCCCCACGAGTAAGCATTGCGAGATAGTTGAGCGCGTGATTCCTCATAAGCAAATAATATTGCTTGTTCACCATTTATGCACCCATCTTGCACAAATTTACTCACTAATAGAGTTTTACCAGTGCCAGTGGCACCTGTTGCTAAAATAATAGAATCTTTAAAGAAACCACCCCCACACATTTCATCGAGGGTTTTAACACCAGAAGATACCCTGGTATTAGAAGAGCGTTGAGTTAAGCGCATTGCTCCCAAGGGAAAGATATTGATTCCTGCATTGGTAATTGTAAAAGGATACTCCCCTTTCATGTGAGTTGTACCACGCAATTTGAGAATTTCTATTGTGCGGCGGCGACGTTCTCCTTCTAAAACGTTACGCACAATTACCACATTATCAGAAACAAATTCTTCGACTCCAAATGAAGCTACAGAACCATATTCTTCGCTGCGTTCGGTGGTAATAATAGTGGTGACATACAGTTGCTTGAGACGAGCTACAAGGCGAAAAATTTCTCGCCGCACTACCCCCATTGCTTCATACTGCTGGAATACTGCTGTAATGGAGTCAATGGATACTCGTTGGGCTTTATATTTGCGAATGGCATATTGCAAGCGCTCAATAAGTGCTGATAAGTCAAAGTTACCAACAATATCTTGACCTTCCGGATCAGGTGAAGCATCAAGAATAAATAACTTACCTTCTTCTATGAGACGTTGTAAATTCCACCCGAAAATTTGGGCATTTTTAATAATATCACTGGGTGATTCTTCAAAGGTGACAAATACACCAGCTTCATCAAAGCGGGTAATACCGTTATAGAGAAATTGCAGTGATAATAAGGTTTTTCCTGTGCCAGATGTACCACTGACTAGGGTGGTTCTACCAACGGGTAAACCTCCGTGGCTAATATCGTCAAAGCCTTCTATCATCGTGCGAATTTTTTCTACACCAGCAATTTGGGTGTTGTTGGGCGCTGCTTGGTCTTTTTCGCTCATTGCTTATTAACAAATGGGTACTAAACCCAGTTTTTATATTACTAAATTCGGTAATTTATTAGCCAATTTTTATGCTTAAAGGTTGTTTATTCTTCCCAATCTTCTTCACTCAGTTCTTCATAAAGTAAGTCTAATCCAATTAACACTCTTTCTCTGTCTGATAGATCACCAATTATTTTACGAACGGGTGGGGGTAAAATTTTAGATAATGTTGGTGTGGCTAATATTTTATCTTCTTCCGCTAGCTGGGGATTTTTCAGTACGTCAATTACTTTCAAGGCATAGACACCTTGAAATTCTTGTTCTAAGATGTCTTTAAGTATTTTTAAGGCTCTCACTGAGTTGGGTGTGTTCCCAGCTACATAAAGCTTGAGGACATAGGTTTTTTTGGCTGGATTATTCATCTGTTAGGAATTTCATCGATGGAGTGAACACCTATAAGATTCGCAGAGGTGCGCTAGAATATCTATGAGTGTTAGGCGGTAATCTAGTAATGCTTCATCGCTTCTACCTTCTAATTTTAGTTGTATGGAAAAGTCTTCGATTAATTCCATGTGAAATTCAATAATTTGTGGCACAGGAATATTAGCACAAAATACATCATTGATAAATGTATCAATTTTTTCTTTGAGGTTTTTGTCTGCGGTAAAGTAATTTATAAGAATATGGCAATAATCTGATTTGAGTTGTTGTAATAATACCTCTCGATCAACTTGAGTCATTTGCTGAAAGAACTGCTGTGATTTTTGCTTTTGGCATGGAAATACATAAAAATATTTATTCGTAAAATTTTTATTAAGATATCGTTGACACCACCGCAGTAGGTAGTAAATTTTAGCAGTGGTAATAGTAATGATCGGGAAGTCACTAAATAAGTAGATGAGGTTATGGCTACAACAGGACATTTGCCCGCTCCATTGTAGTGGGGTGGTTTGTTGAGCCTCTAAATTGAATATATTTTTGGGTACGGGGGGAAAATTCGATATGAGTGATAACATTGTGTGTACTTATATATCTTAATTAGTCACCCTGACCCATATTGATAGATTATCTAGATTAAAGGGGGATAACACAATTCTATTTATATCTAGTTTTCTATGAAAGTTGCAGTTTGTGTTTGAGAGAACGCTTCATTTCAAGATATAGTCAATATCTGGTGATGATTCAAATGCAGTTTCTTCAATTCTGGAACTTACCCAGTGGTTGAGTCAGGATATGTTGTCAATGAAGATAGGTTCGTTAGTAAATGATTCACTTATGTATATTTGTTGAGGTATAAATATTGCGAATTTTACTCCTTGGTTAAGATAGTTAAATTAAATTCAATTATTGTCGCATTCTAAATCATTATAATTCCTCAAGGTTTATTAGCGAATCTTTGGCCTGATAATTGTTTTAGTTGTGACGATTAGAAAGGAGTTTCAACACCAGTAGGAGATTGACAAGGAGATTACCCTGAAATTCTCAGTGGCAAACAAGCAACGAGTAAATCCTATAAGTCGTGTCTCTGAAGAATATGGCCGTGAGAAGTGTCAAGCGGCAAACTCATTGTTTAAATGGCGTTGAAGTTGTAACCAGAATCGCTGAAATGAGTCTTCTGAAAGAATATTACTTTGCGGCTCGAACACTATTTGCCAAAGTGCTGATGGTAAAGTTGCAAATTTCCACCAAGAAGAATTCCCTTTAAGGTTCCTTATGTCAATGCTACAGTACCCGCTTTATGACTTTCTAGCAACCGTACCTAACTGCGTAGAAACAATTACTCTGGCTAGAGTGCTAGAGATTTTTGAACAAGAGCAGTGCGATCGCTTGGTAGTAGTAAATCAGCAACAATCTCCTTTAGGATTGGTGCAATCTGCCCGTTTGAGCCAAAAAATCTTGGCAGCATCCTGTAAAAGTCCAGGATGGGTGTGGGAGCAGGAGTTGTGTACTTGGGATAAAACGATTATTGAGCCATTAAATATTGTACCAGCAACTTATTGTGTGGAGCAATTCCAAGGACTTTTGAGTTCTTCGGCGCAATTGAGTGGATCTGAAATTACGGGACAAAGGAATAGTCACTTAGATTGGGCGCTGACTGATGGGGAGGGCAAATTTTTAGGTTTGCTAAATAGCGCTGGTCTATTGAGAGCATTGGCTCAGGAAAAGTTGGGGATTAAAGGCACAAGAACTGAGTGCTTACCTTCTGGTGAGAAAACTAATAACGATATTGTTCCCAGTCATTTGAATACTTCTAGGACAAAAGCCACAACTCACTGGACTGGGGAAAAGGGGTCTGAGTATAAATCACAGAATAGGCGATCGCGGAAAATATATCAACGCAAATCAGCCCAAAAATCCCTGGTGCAGTTATTAGAACTCATGCCTTGGCCATTAATGCTGCAAACTGGCACAGGTGAAGTTGTAGCCAAAAACGCGGCTTGGTGGGAGCAATTAGGAGCATTTAAAGATCCGGAGGGCATTCGAGAACAAGTAGAGGCCATATTAGCCCCAGCCCAGAGGAAAACAGCTACAGAATATACTAGACAATCAGCCAGTATCCATCCTCATGGTCGGGGTGAGCATCTCGCCGAGGGACCAGGGAAAGTCTCATCCCATGTAGGAGAAAATAGCTTTCCTGTTAGACATGAACCATCTTCACAAAGGCGACATCAACAGTCAATCACTACAACAACTACAACTAATCGCTGCTTTTTAGACAGCCAAAAGGGTACTTGTACTTGTGTTGTGGAGGTGCAGAATGGTCAGGAGCGAATCTGGCAATTTGCCAAAATTGCTTTAGATAGTCCCAAATCAGAACTGCTATTTCGAGAAATGTTTACTGGGGAATTGAGCCGTCAGCCCAGGGCGGAGAGTTCTAATAATCAAGAAAATCATCAGCTGTCGTTGATATTAGCTACTGATGTTACCGAACAGCAGCAGATGTATAAAGAACTATCAGCGAAAAATGCGGATCTCATTCAACTAAATCGCTTAAAGGATGAGTTTTTAGCTTGTATTAGTCATGAACTCAAGACTCCGCTTACAGCTGTTTTAGGACTATCACGGTTGCTGGTAGATCAGCAGTTGGGTGAACTCAACGAACGCCAAGCCCGTTATGCGGGACTGATTCATCAAAGTGGGCGACATTTAATGAGTGTGGTCAATGATATTTTAGATTTGACGCGCATGGAAACGGGACAGATGGATTTAGCCCTAGTACCTGTGACAATTCGGACAGTGTGCGATCGCGCCATCATGGAAGCACAAGCAATTCACACTCAAACCACCAAAACCACCACTACATCTATGCCCACAGCAGATTCTCGCCGAGAATTTGCCATGACCATTGAACCAGGATTAGAAGAAATAGTCGCCGATGAATTGCGCTTGCGTCAGATGTTGGTACATCTACTTTCCAACGCCTTTAAGTTTACAGAAAACTCTGGTGAAATTGGTTTGCGGGTCAGTCGTTGGGAAGGGTGGATTGCTTTTACTGTCTGGGATACAGGGATTGGGATTCCCGAACATCAGCAACATTTAATCTTCCAAAAATTCCAACAACTAGAAAATCCCCTAACTCGTCAATTTGAAGGTACTGGCTTGGGGTTGGTGTTAACTAGGGCTTTAGCTCGTCTCCACGGCGGTGATGTCAGTTTTTTATCTCGTGAAGGTAAAGGTAGTCAATTTACATTACTCTTACCACCCAGTCCCCCCACCATTGGGTTCAACAGTCCAGACATGGGAATCAAACAAGATAGCAAAAGTCCCATAACCCAAACACGAGAAGTCACCACTGCACCACGTCAGTCTGTAGCTGCAACTACTCCACATTCACTGAGTAGCTCAAAACGATTAGTCCTAGTAGTCGAAGCTGTAGCCCGATATATTGAAGATTTGACGGATCAGCTCAACGGTTTAGGTTATCGGGTGGTAATTGCTCGCTCAGGCACAGAAGCAGTGGAAAAAGCCCGACGCTTGCAACCGAAAGCTATTTTTCTCAATCCTTTATTACCTTTACTTTCTGGTTGGGATGTGCTGACTTTATTGAAATCTGATGCTTTAACTAGACACATTCCCGTGATGGTGACGGCGACGGGGGCGGAAAAAGAACAAGCCTATGCTCATCACGCAGATGGTTTTCTAAATTTACCAGTGCAACATCAGTCTTTAGTACCAGTTTTAGAACAGTTAATTGGGGGTTCAGCAATTACACACTCTGGTTTAAATCAGCAGGAAGTCACCCCTAAGATAATTCCGCTCAGGATTCTACGGTTAGTCGAACAAAATATAGAATCAATTAACCCCCACCCTTCACTACGAGAACATCGGGTAATTGAGGTAGATGACTTAGATCAGGCAGAACTTTTGGCGCGGGTTTGGCAATTTGATGTGATTTTACTAGATGCACAAGGTTCTCTGGCGCAAACCTATTTAGAACAGTTAGCGCAACATCCTATTTTGGCTGATATTCCTCTGGTGACTTGTGATGTCGCCACTAGTTTAGCGGCTTCCCAGATACCTGGGTTGTCAGTTTTTCCTTACTTAACCCCATTCGGCAAAGATGAGGATCATCTGGATAGGGAAAAAATAGATCCGTTATTATCTGTGCTACAAATTGCATCTGGTATCTGTTGTCCCCCTAGTATCCTAGTGGTAGATTTGGCGATGCTGGCGGTGACAGAGGGTGATCATTTACGGCAAATCAACCCACAAAAATTAGAAGATCAGCCAACGGTGCATACTTCTTCCCCTAATCACGAAATTAGCCAACGGGGATCTGAATGGTTCCAAGCTTTAATTCAGTATTTACAAACGGCTGGGTTAAAAGCTGCAATGGGACGTTATTGGTCAGAAGTTATACAACAAATTCGTCACCAAAGCGTTGATTTACTGCTGATTTGCTTGGGAGATACTTTAGTTGATCAAGATGTGATCTTCAAGTTGAAAGCTTTGGCAGATTTACCTTTTGAGTTACCACCAATTTTAATTATCGACCAGAGATTACATCAAACTTTGACTTCAGAAGAAAGTTCTGCATCTACCCAGGGTTTGGATGCAACTGCTAATTTGATGAGTGAGTTAGCTGAGGTTGTGGTTCATATCTCCTCTGGAAAAGAAGATGTGGCTGCTCATGTTTTACCTCGTTCTATTTCTATGGAAGATTTATTAACTCAAATCAATCATGCTTTAGGTATCTGAGGGAACAGGGAACAGGGAACAGGCTTGCCCTTGGCGGTTGCTATAAATGCCAGATTTTTTAGCTTTATACCCCAAATCGAGGTTTTATATTTACTCAGCAAACCCTAATAAGGAGATTTTCAGTGTTTCTTTATTGCTCTTTTTCAAGGAAACTCGAATTAATTGATAAGATGCCTGAGTGTCTAAAATATCATAAGTACCGGGCTGTAAGTCCATTTTCACCAAGGCTTTGGCTTGAGCAATTATTAGTAGAGAAGGCGGTTGTGCTGCTTCAGCTTGGCGATTTTGAATATGTGCTAGAGCATCTGCGGTCAGTTTGAGATAATTAACTGGCATTTGCGTGTAAAAGGCTACGCTTGGTTTGGAGAAACCCACCATAACTAATTCTTCATTGGATTCCTTGGCTGTGACGACGAGGGCTGATAAATCTTTTAATGGTTGCTGACGTAGCTGATCCATGAAGAACAATGATGGGATTAAGACGATGAGCAAAAATGCGGTAAATGTGATCAGGTTGATGCTAATAATACTGTGCCAATACCGACTGATGATCAAGGCGGCAATGATCACTGCGCCTAAAAACCAAATTAATCCCCCAAGTTGTGGTAAACCTGCGTTTTGAATCAGGAGGGGAAAGCCTGGTGCAACGGAATAATCATTGATCAGGTTGTTGATGTAATACATTGCTACTGCCAAAATGGTCACAAATATGACGTTTACCCAAGTGCTGATTTTGACGGCAGAACTGGCTGATGGCATATTTTGGTTGGGTTCGGGAAAAAAGTCACTCCAAATTAAGGCTATTAAAATAGCTACTGCTGGCATCAGGGGTAACACGTAGCTGGGCAGTTTGGTGACGGCAATAGTAAAGAAGCTAAAGATACTAATAAACCAGACGCAGGCAAATAAACCCAAGTGTTGAGAGCGTTTTTGCGATAGCCAGTGCGATCGCTGCCAAAATTTTTGTTGTGCGATCGCTAAGGGTAAATAGACTGAGTACGGCGCAAAACCCAGTAATACTACTAAAAAATAGAAATACCAAGGGGCGGCGTGACCATTGACTACTTCTGTAAACCGTTCTACGTTATGGTAGCCAAAAAAAGCATCGATATAGTCCCAACCATTCTGCCAAGTTACGAGCAAATACCAGGGGGCTGATAGGGCAAAAATAATCAACATACCCATGAATATCCGCATTTCTTGGATTACTTCGCGGAATTTACCCACATAAATCATAAATGCGCCAATAATCATTACGGGTAGGACGATTCCTACCGGACCTTTGCTCAAAATCGCCGCCGCAATTAGCACGTAACAAGCTAAGTACCATTTATTAGGGAATGGAGAGTTGGCAAGTTTAGCCTGTTGTTCTTCTTGAGTTGCATAGCCGAGAAAAAAACATAATAAGGCTGAGGCCATACACCCAGTGAGCATCATATCTGAGACACCGGTTCTGCCCCAAACAATCATTTCTGGGTTCAGTGCTAGCATGGCTGCACCGATTAAGGCGGTTAAGTTGCGCTTTGTTGGGGATGTAGTCCCTGCTATTTGGTCTTGTTTAGAGAAATGCCACTGTAAAATATAGAATGTAAAACCGATAATGCCAATGGCGGCGATCGCGGAAGGAAGTCGCACTGACCATTCATTAACGCCAAAAATTGAGTAGGCGATCGCTTGACACCAGTAAATTAAAGCTGGTTTATCAAAACGAGTTTCGCCATTAAAAAAGGGGGTAATCCAATTACCTGTAACCAACATTTGACGGGACGCTTCGGCAAATAAAGGCTCAGTTTCATCAATTAAGCTGATACTGCCCAAATTCCAGCCATAAGCCAGCCAAACAACCAAAATTAGTATTGTCACCGCCCACACTGGACTTTTCAAGAGATTGTGACAATGCTTGTGAACAGTAACCGGAATACTTAGTTTCATCCTCATTATTTATTAGTTATAGCTAGGGATTGGGGACTGCGGATTGGGGATTGGGGACTGGGGATTGGGGATTGGGGATTGGGGATTGGGGATTGGGGATTGGGGATTGGGGACTGGGGACTGGGGATTGGGGATTGGGGATTGGGGATTGGAAACTAAAAATCTTTCCTCCCACACTTCCCACACTTCCCACACTTCCCACACTTCCCACACTTCCCACAC